>JBKJPD010000413.1:0-6742 GCA_046595345.1 Pseudonocardia sp. | reverse complement strand
AGCACCCGCGGGCCGTCGTCGAGACAGAACACGTCGGCCGCGATGAGGTCGCCGTGCCCGTCGACGATCCGATCCTCGTCCAGCCGGTTCTGGAACAGGGCTGACCTGCCGTCGAGGAAGTGCATCGACAACCTGCCGAGCGCGTCGACGAGAGTCGGGTCGAGAACGGTGCCCGCGAACGGGGCCAGCTCGGCGAGGTTGGCGGCCCACCGCCCGCGCAACGCGTCGCGGCCGCCGTCGGCAGCGATCGCGGCGCTGCGATCCGCTCGGGCATGGAAGGCGGCCATCAGCCGCGCCACCTCGCGCAGCTCGCCGTCGACCGGCCCCCCGGCGGTGACCAGCGTGGCGAGGCGCCGGTCATCGGGCATGCGGCGCATGACGACGAGGTGTTCGGCGGGTTCGGCGCCGGCTGCCCCGGTTGTGGACGGGTCGGCGGGCGGAAGGACGTCGCTGACCCCGAGGTAGACATCCGGCGCCAACCTGCGGTTGAGCTCCACCTCGCGATGGCAGGCTGCGCGTCGTAACTCCGGCGTGCTGAAGTCGAGGAATGCGGTGCGTACCGGCTTCTTCATCTTGTAGGCCCGGTCGCCGACCAGGAACACCACGCCGATGTGGGTTTCGCGCACCGCGATCGACGCCGTCTCGTCCACTCCGGGTACCTACTCTCGTCGCTGATCGTCGGCGGAGATGTTCCGCTGGGAGGGAACCCAGGTCCCGCTGGGACCTGGGCCCGGCCGGTCCGGGTCGGCTTCGGTCGATCGGTCCATCCCCGTCACGGCAGCGGCTCGACCCACGGAGCGACGACGCGGTCGTCGACGCGCCAGCTCAACCGGTCGACGACGTCCACGACACCTTCTACGCGCTCCACGAACCGGACGGCCAGCTCCGCGTCCATGTGGGTGTCGAGTTCGCCGGTCAGCGTCACCACGCCGTCCTCGACGCCGACGGCGACCCTTACCGGATCGATGAGCATCGTCTGCAGAAGTACCCCTTCGACCACCTCGGCCCGGATCGCCGCGTCGTCCCGCATGAAGACGGAGAGCAGGTCCGAACGGCCGAGCACACCCGCCACCCGCCCGTCCGTGTCCACAACCGGCAGCCAGCTCAGACCCCGCTCGCGCATGGTCCGCGCCGCGCGGGCCAGGGTCGTGTCCGGTGCGACCGTGACCGCCGGAGCGCTCATCAGCTCCCGGGCTGTCCGGGCACCGGCCTTCGCGACCGGACCCGGCCTCTGGGTGTGCCGTGGACGCCACCGGTGACGCCCGTCGGCAGGCTCCTCCCGTTCCACGGTGACGAGCAGGTCGGCCTCGGACACCACACCGAGCAACCGGCCGTCCCCATCGAGGACCGGCACCGCTCGGACGGCGCCGGTGAACAGCACCGCCGCGATCTCGGTGAAGTGGGCGGCCGGGCCCACGGACAGCACACCGCTGGTCATGACATCGGAGACGGTGGTGCGTCGCCACCCGCTCGGCGCTCTCATGCCCACGGCGGCATCGCGCCGGACGTCACTGATTCCGCCGAACGGGTCGCGAGTGTCGGCGCCGACACTCGCGACCCGGGGAAGCCGTCCATCCCGACCACCACCGTGCTGGTGCCGTCGATGTCCATGTCGCCTCTCCTCGGTCCGGTCGGGCAGCCCGGCTGCTGCGGCTGCGTCGAGCGTGCAACATGGCGCACCCCGTGCGCGACGGCCGAAGGGCCCATCGGACACAGCCAGCGGGCCCTTGATGGAGCCCGCCGGAGCGAGCGGGTGGTGGTGGTGGATCAGCTGGTAGCCGGGTGCAGCAGGACCTTGGTCCAGCCGTCATCGCGCTTGTCGAAGTGGTCATACCCTTCGGGTGCCCGGTCAAGAGTCAATTCGTGGGACACCAGGAACCCGGGCGTGGCCCTACCGGCCGTGATCAGGTCACGCAGCGGGGCGTTGTAATGCTTCGTGTTGCACTGCCCGGTGCCCATTGACTGGCCCTTGAACCAGAACATGCCGTAGTCGATCGCGAGCTTGCCCTTTTTCGCCAGATCGCCCGGCGCTCCGGGGTCCTCGGGGATGTACACGCCGACGACGCCGATGCCGCCGGTCGCCTTGACCGTGTGGATCAGCTCGTTGAGCACGATCTCGGGCTGCTCCGCGCCGTCCGGGGTGTGCGCCTGATAGCCCACGGCTTCAACGCCGCGGTCGGCGCCTCCGCGGGTGAGGTCGGTGATCTGCTGGACGACGTCACCCACGTTGCGGTCCACCGGTGTGGCGCCGATCTGCTCGGCCAGCTTGAGCCGGTCGGCCTGATGGTCGACGACGAACACCTGCGACGCACCCTTGATGAACGCACTGTGCGCGGCCATCAGGCCCACCGGGCCCGCGCCGTAGACGACGACGGTCTCTCCGGGCTGCATCTTGGACAGCTCCACGCCGTGCCAGCCGGTGGGAAAGATGTCGGAGAGCATCGTGTAGTCGTTCTCGTGCTCGGTGCCCTCGGGCAGCACCAACGCGTTGAAGTCGGCCCACGGCACCCGCAGATACTCCGCCTGGCCGCCCTCGTAGGGGCCCATGCCGGCGAAACCATAGGCCGCTCCCGCGTTGCCCGGGTTGGCCCGCACGCAGTACCCGGTGAGGCCCTTGGCGCAGTTCACGCACGTTCCGCAGGCGATGTTGAACGGCAGCGACACCCGATCCCCGACCTTGATCCGGTTGACAGCGGCGCCTACGGCCTCGACGATGCCCATGTTCTCGTGGCCCAGTACCCTGCCCTCCTCGATGTTGGTGCGGCCCTCGTACATGTGCAGGTCGGAGCCGCAGATGTTCGTGGTGGTGATGCGGATGACCGCATCGGTCGGGTCCTCGACTCGGGCGTCGGGGACGTCTTCGACGCTCACCGAGAACGGGCCGCGGTACACGAGTGCCTTCATGACAAGACCTCCAGATAAGTGATTGACAGACAGCTCAACGGCGCCGGGTACTCAAGGGCGGGTACATCACGGCGACTCGGGCCTCCGGTCGGGTGCCCCGCCGCGGTAGCGGCGAAACACCCGACATCTGTTCGCGAGATACACGGTCGGATGCTGTCCAGCCACGCGTCGTCGAGAGACACGGAGCGGGTGGGTGTTGTTCTGAAGGGCCGCGAAGGGTGAAGGCCGCCCACGCCGGCTACCGCGTCGAGCACAACCACGGCGAAGGATCGCCCAGGCCGTTGCGGCGGTCCGGACAGCCCGAATATGGGGCCTTTCGGCCGTAGCCGCCGGCGGCGCCTGCGGCGACGCTGACGCCGTGAGCCAAGCCCTGAAAGCGGCCGCCGCGGAGCCCGCCCGCCGGCGGCTGCGAGGTGGTGGGATCCGTCGGGCCGTCGCGGTAGCGCCGCTGCGGCTGTCGTCCGCGGCCGGTGAGGCGCGGCGCGCCTGGCACGGCGTCGACCCCGTGGGCAAGGTCGGTGTCCGGCGGATGGTGGGTCGCCTGGGCTGTTGTGACGCTGATCGAGGCCCACGATGAACCACCGCCGACGTCCGACCGCTCATGTCATGCCCGCCCTGCCACCAGCTCGACCGCGCAGGCTCTCCATCCTGGCCGGGGTTCTGCGGATCCTCCTCGTCGTCACGGGGTGCTTGCTGGGTGTGGTCGGGGTGGTGCTGCTGCCCGTCACATTCGTGCTGGTGTGGGTCGGCCTTGGGGTGGTCGTCGGGGCGCTGGGCTGGATTCTGGCGTGGCTTTCCCCGACCGGGGAAAGCACAGTCACACCCGATGCCGAGGTGTGGGCCGACGTCGTGGCGGTGACCGTGGCGGGCGGCCTGGTCCTGGCCGGACTGGTGGTGCTGCTGGGTACAGAGGTCGCCGCCGGCATCGCGATGCTCGCCGGGGTCGCGTTGTGGCCCCGGTTCGGCCGCAAGATCGTGCAGGACCACGTCAGCGGCGGGGGTGCCGCCACGGCCGCGACCCGGGCGCAGGACCTGTCGATCGCCGCGCTTCTGGTTGTTCCCTGCGAGTTGTCCACCGCGGAGCTGTGCCTGGCCTGGCGGCGCAGCTACCTTGCATTGCTCGATCTCCCTCCGGGACCTGGGCGCTGCGAGCTGGTACGGCTCAGGGGATGCCTACTCGACGAACTCGAACGACGAGATCCAGCCGGGCTCACCCGCTGGCTCGCCGACGGTGCCCGGGCGGGCAGCGACCCGGGCCGTTACCTGGCCACCGACCGGTGAACCCCGTGCACTGGGCCGCGAGTCGGGTGCGTAGCCACGTTTCCTGACCGGGACGGACGTCCGGAGGGGACGCAGGCCTGCGACTGCGGGCGCCGGCGGCGCCGGAATCGCGGGATCGGGCGGTACCGACGACCGGAACGGGACCTTCGACTCTGCCGGACATGCCGTCGCCGGGTCAAGGTGAACAGGCCTGGTGGCCGACAGCGGAGGTCTGCGCAGGCCGGAAGGGGCCGAGAGTGAAATCCAGGATCGCAGACGAGCGGCGAGCTACTGGCGTGACGACCCCGGCCCGGCTGCGGGAGCCGCACGTGCTCGCGATGCAGATGAACGCTCTGAGTTCCGTGGCTCACCCGGTGTCGGGTTTCGACCGGGGCGCGCGGGACGCACTCCGCTGGCTGATCACAGGTGGGCCGGGGCCGCTGACCGGGCTCGTGCCCGGGCTGCCCGTCACGGCGCGGGCGATCGTCCGCGAACTGGCCTACGCGGAGGCTCTGATCTGGGGCAACGCGCGAGGGCGGCGGCAGTACGCGATGGGCTTGGAGCAGGCGCTGATGTGGGCGGAGTTCGTCACCCCGGCGCCCCCGACAGCGGCCGACTCTGCGGGCTCCGGCGTCTGGGCCGACGACGGCGTCTGGTGAGAAATCAGGTCCGCCGGGCAGGCCGGCTGCCGCCATGGAACGGAGACCGTTATGACCGCACACACCGCCCACGATCTCGACATCTTCACCCGCGCGGACCGCACCGCGCAGAAGTGGTTGGACGCGGTCGCTGAGCAGTTGGACACCGCTGACCGGCACCTCGCCTACCGCGTTCTGCGCGCGTGGCTGCAGACTGTCCGGGACCGCCTCACGGTGGAGGCCGCGGTGCACTTCGCGGCCCAGTTGCCGATGATGTTGCGGGGATTGTTCTTCGAAGGCTGGAACCCGAGTCGGGTACCGGTGAAGTACGACGCGGAGCAGTTCCTCATCGCGGTGGCGAAGGAGGCGAAGGTCTCGCCGACCGAGGCGCGGCGGGCTGCTGCCGAGGTGACGGTCGCGCTCGCGGGGTGTTGCCCGCCCGGTCAGCTCGATCATCTGCTGGCCCAGCTGCCGGGTTCGTTGCGGGAGCTGCTCGATCCCGCCGACGCCGACGCCGCGATGGTGCCGGGGGAGTCCCCGGCCGGGGACCGGTGGCTCGAGGTCGGCGATCGCATCGACCGTGTCGAGTGGGAGGTCGGCACGGTCGTCGAGGCGCTTCGTGCACTGGTGCACGGGTTCGAGGAGCGCCCGTCGGAGCAGGCGCGACCCGAACGCCTGCCCGCGGCAGCCCGCCGAGCGCACGAGATCCTGCTGACGCTGACCGCGGCACCGGCACCCGCGCTGCAGTGACCGGCGGCCGGGTTCAACGCACGGTCAACGCACGGAACCGGGCTTAGCGACGGTGAGCAGCACGACCGCGTCCTCGGTGGCCTCCAGGCTGTGTACGGCGTCGGGGACCATCAGCAGGTCGCCCTGTCGCCCGTCCCAGGCCGCATCGCCGCTGCGCAGCCGGACTCTCCCGTGCAGGACGTGCACCGTGGACTCGCCCGGATTCTGATGGTCGCCCAGGGCATGTCCGGCCAACAGGGCGATCAGGGTCTGGCGGAGCACGTGCTCGTGCCCGCCGTACACCGTCCGCGAGCTGCGCCCGCTCGAGGCCTGCCGGGCCGCCTGCAGTTGCTCGCGGGCGAGGGCGTCCAGGGAAAGCTTCTGCATCGACCGACCGTAGTCCCCGGTCGGGGCTACGGGACCCGTGGCGCGGCAGTCGCGTATTGCGCGATGACCGCCTCGTGGGCGATTTCTGAGTCAGGCCTCGGCGGCAGCCCGTGCCGCGGCTACGGTGCCGAGGTGAACTTCTCCCTCACCACCGAACGGCTGCGGGTTCGCCACTGGACGGTGGACGACGCGGATGCGGCGCTGGCCACCTACGGGGTTGCCGACGTGACCGGGTGGCTCACCCCGGCTACCGACCGGATCGGGGACCGGCCGGCAATGCGCTCGGTGTTGCAGGCATGGGCGGAGGCGCAACCGAACCTGCGGCCACCGCGGGGCCGCTGGGCGATCGTGCGACGCGCCGACGGCGCCGTCGTCGGTGGCCTCGCGATCCGGCTGCTCCCGCCGTACAAGGAGGACCTGGAGATCCGCTTCCAGCTGCGGCCGATGAGTGGGGCAACGGGTATGCCACCGAGGCGGCCGGGGCACTCATCCAATGGGCGTTCACAGAGAACGTCGACGAGCTGTTCGCGGTCGCCATCCCGAACAACTCCCGCGCGATCGCGACCTCCGAGCGGCTAGGCATGGAGTGGGTCGGTGAGACCACCAAGTACCACGACACGTTTATGATCATTGTCGGTACTCGGGGCGAGGGCTTCGGTCCCGCCGTGGAGAGACTGCTGGGACGGTCTGTGTCCCGCGGTGTCATCCGCCGCCAACAGCGTCCAGTCCTCGTCATGCCCGCGCCCCAACAGCCATGACGGCGGTCCGCGTCGGAGCCGCGAACCTGCCAGCAGGGGCGCGTCACGGTGTCTGTCGTAGCTGCC
>JBKJPD010000239.1:0-4310 GCA_046595345.1 Pseudonocardia sp. | reverse complement strand
GCTTGAAGTGGTCCAGGTCGAGGACGAGGACGGTGGCGTCACCATGCGTCCGCTCGGCGCAGCGTAGTTCCCGGTCCGCCCGGATGTTCCAGGCGGCGGCGTTGAGAAGGCCGGTCTTGCCGTCGGTGCTGGCTGCCTCCTCGAGCTGGCGCACGAGGAGAGTGCGGTGCAGCACGACCAGTGGGGGCAGGACGAGCACGGCGTACGCCGGCCCGAAGGAGGCCATCGCGCCCGCGACCATCGCGCCCATCGACAAGGTGGCGACCTCCAAGGCGGCATCGTCGCTGCGGCCGAGAACCTGAAGGAACGTGGGGACGGCACCCCGGGTCCAGCTCAAGACGATCACCATGACGACGAGGACCGTGTTGACGATCCCGTAGGCGACCAGTGCGAGCAACACCGCGAGGAGCCCGGGACCGCTGCGGAACGGGTCAACCGCGCCCACCATTCCGATCGCCGCCGCAGCCGCCTGCACGGCGAGCACGACGGTGGCCGCGCTGAAGACGATGCGGTGCAGCGGCACGCCGGAGTGCCGCTGCACACGGGCGTAGATGTGGACGGCGAGAACAGCGACCACGGCGCACGCCAATGGGCCGGGCAGCAGCGCGGCGGCGGCGAAGGCCCACACCGAGCTGAGGTCGATGTGCGGGCTGCCGTCGGAGCGGCGGCGCACCCGCGCGACACCGAGGGTCGCCTCCGTACCGAGGATTCCTGCCGCAGCCAGTGCCCCGAGGATCCAGGGCCAGCCGTATGGCAACGGGCCCAACCCCTGGAGCAGGCCGCTGGCCAGCAGGGCCACGGCCGCCAGCTCGACGAGAACGATGAGGAGGAGTACCCGACGCGGAATGGACCATACGACCCAACGGCTGATCCCGGCCGGGCGACGACTCGACCGGCGCCCGAACCTGAGACCTGTCAGCCCGGCCGCAATCACGATCGCTGGTCACCCATCCGGGGGAATAGTAGTCGGCAGAACGACCGGACGTCAGCGTCCAGACGGGCATCGACGGGTTGAGCAATCACTGCTTTTTCCGGGCGTTCAGTAGCACTCAGTTATCGCTGGGCGGGTGGCCGCTACGCGTCGAGCCGGCCCGCGGAGGGCAGGGCTAACGGTGGACATGGTGGCCGGGGGCGAGGTCGAACCGCCGACCTACCGCTTTTCAGGCCGCGGCACTCGCACATGGCTGCCGGTACTGCCGAGACCCGTAGCGCCCGGCCCCGTTCCGGTGGGTTGCCGTCAGCGCTGCCGTCAACGTCGGACCGTGGAAGCCCGACACACCGCAGCTCGGCTCGGTGGTCGCCGGCGCCGTGGACCGAGGCCTTCTCCTTGGTCGGCTCGGCCTGACCGACCACAGGGGCAACCCGCTGTGCGCCGCCGTACGTCCACCGCTGACCGAGTGGTCAGCTGGGCACGCGAAAGGACGTGCGGCCAGCGGGACGGCTCCGCCAGACTGGGTTGATGAAGCCACGGCCCGGCGATGCTCCGAGGGCAGCGACGGTCGCTGACGCTGCCACCGTGGCCCGGTTGCTGGATGCGTTCAACCTGGAGTACGACACGCCAACGCCCGGGTCGACAGTCCTGACCACACGGCTGCGGCGGCTCCTTGCCGGCGGCGAGGTGATCGCCCTGCTGGCAGGTGATCCCGCTGTCGCCGTCGCGCTGCTGACCCTGCGCCCCAACGTGTGGCACGCGGGCCCGGTAGCCCTGCTCGACGAGCTCTATGTGGCTCCGCAAATGCGCGGACGAGGACTCGGCTCCGCGCTGCTCACCGCAGCCGAGGCCGTCACCCGAGAGCGCGGCGGCGAGCTGCTCGAGATCAACGTCGATGGCGTGGATACCGACGCCCGCCGCTTCTACGAACGGCACGGCTACACCAACACCGAGCCGAGCCAGGACCAGCCGGTGCTCTACTACTACCGCGAGCTGCCCGACGCCGCTTCGTAGCGCTATGCCATCACGAGACCTGCAGAGGACCTACCCAGAACAAGCACCAACCCCTGCGAACGCCACTTGCCGCTCAAGGTCCAGCCCACTCATCTCTCAAGGTCACAGGCGACAGCCTCCTCAACAGCAACCGTTCCACTTCCAAGGATGTGGGACGACTCCTCTCAACCGTTGAAAGGCTGCCCTGGCCCTGCGGTCGGCGGGTGAGAACGAACTGGCCGTTCCGGTGGTGTCCGGCTCCGTTCACCCAACGGCGAGAGCACCACGACGTGGTGCATAGCCCGAGGCAAGGTCGGCGTTTTCGGAGGAACGCACGCCACCGTCGATGTAGCGAGCGCCGACCAACTCGCCGGTATGCGCGTCGACGACCACCACGATCATTGGGCTGTCCGGCCATTCAGGGTGAGGCAACCTGGCGGCGACCATTGCGCGCCGCTGTCCCGCCGCCGGGTCCGAGGGTGGAGTCGCTCTCCAAACCGAACGTGCCCATCGTTCGTTGTGGATCGGCTGCCGAGGTGGCGGCGGCGGAGATGGCCCTCATCCGCTCGAACACCGTGGCCATCGGCAGGGACGGCCGCTGTTCCCGGTTCTGTCCGACCGGTTGAACCGGCGGGGACAGCACCGGGGCCAACAGTTCGGCCACCGGTATACCGCGGCGCACCTGCGCTGCCGCGGTGGCACCGGCCGAGGTGCCGACCACCAAATCGGCGGCCTCTGTCATATCGAGCCCAGCTTGGGCCAGGCGGGCGATGATACCGAGCTGCCACGCATTTCCGGCAGCCCCACGACCACCGCGAACCTGGCTAGTCGTCAATACGACCTCCTAGGGCCAAGAGCGGCATGATGGTAGGCGGCGTTACTGATACCCCTCGGGAACCGGCCCCGTTACGCGCATCGCATGCCGAGCAGCGAGCTCGGTCAGATCCATGTCACCGAGCGCAACCCCCTCTGTCGTGGCGGTGGCAAGTGCTCTGAAGTACCCCTCCATGGCCGAGGGCACGTAGATGTTGAGCTTGCGGCTTTCCACCATCCCTACGCGGAAGCCGTGCTCGACGCCAACCGGCACATAGACGAAGCTGCCGGCGGGGCAACGGTGCTCCGCTCCTTCGATGTGGACGATGTACTCGCCTTCGAGGACGTAGAAGGCCTCGGCCGAGTCGTCATGGATGTGCAACGGTGGTCCGAACCCTGCTGGTTCGACAGCTTCCAGCAGCGTGAGACCGCCGTTCGAGTCCTCGGCGCCGGCCTTGACGACCATGCCGAAAGGCCCCATGTCGAGCCGTCGACCTTCCCCTGGAAACAGCACGTAGCCGCGAGTCGCCATTAGTTCCTCCTCTCCCGGTGGCCAGCATGGGGCGCCCCGGCCCTGAACGCAATCGGCCTCGGCCTCGGCCTCCAGAGAGGAGGTGCCGCTAGGCGATGTGCCGGTGGGCGGCGGCAGTGGGCGTCAACCCAGCCCGCACGCCACCCCGGCGTGTCGCGACCAGATCGGCTGAACGCAAGGCCATTGGGTGTCGGGCCGCTCCTATACGGCGAAGACCTGTGGTTGTCACGCTGTAGCCGCAAGGAGCGTCGCACGAAATTCTGTCGCCCGGGATTCCTTTGGGTAAGACTGGCGCAGGGCCTCGTCCAGCTCCGTACCGATCGCCAGAAGAGAAGGATGGGATCGCCTATCGATCGACAACGCCTCATCGGCAATCAATAGCGCTTTGTCCAGCTCGCCGTTTCGCGCGGCGACGACCGCAAGAGTCAGCCGGGCCTCGGCCGTCCGCATCGGTGATTGCGACGTTCCGTCGGGATTCATCGTCTTGCGGTAGAAGTCGAACTTGTCGGGGTCCACGACGAATTGGTCGTCCGGACGCTCGGGGTAGGGGGAACGTGTGCCCCCGCCGCACCGACGCCTCCCGGCAGGGATGCGACCGGCACGGCCGGCCATGAGGTGGCTGAACCGCATCACCGGCTACCAATTCGTCCTGGGTCGGCTCGCGGCCATGTCCGCGCCTGCTGTGGCCTGCGAGATCTGGCCTGAGCTGGATCGGCTGATCACCTGGCTGTCCGAGCCGTCCCTCCACCTCCTCGGGCTTGCCTGGGCGGACGTCGATCTCGACGCCGGACACCTCGAGATCACCCCGACGTTGCAACGGGTCGACGGCTCGCTACGGCTCGTCCCGACGAAGGCCCGAAGCTCGGAACGGACGGTTCCGCTCGTCGGGCCGTGCGGGGAGGTGCTGCGCGCGCACCGGGCCCGGCAGGCATGGGAGGCGACACAGACCGACGGGTGGACGGACAGCGGACTCGTCTTCACGAGCACGACCGGCACGCCGTTGGAGCCGGACAACCTGCGCCGGAGCTGGTACCCGCTGCG
>JBKJPD010000068.1:0-2869 GCA_046595345.1 Pseudonocardia sp. | reverse complement strand
CCGCGATGATGCCTGCCAGGTGCCGGTAGACCTGGTGTCCGTTCAGTTCGACGGTGCGCTGCTGGTGGGCTGTCCGGTGTGAGGTAGCGATGCGCCGCGCTCGGCGACCGATGCGGGCGCAGGCGGACCAAGATCTACTGCGCAGCTGCTGGCGGCCCGCAGCCGCAGCAGCAGGGTGATGGCCAACAGCAGGATGGAGGCGAGGGCGATCCAGCCGCGGTCGGGCACGAGGAACGCGAGCAGGCCGCCGGTGCCCAGCAGGGGGATCGCCAGGGGGCTGCACACCGGGCAGGCCATCACGATCGCCGCGATCGTTCCAGCCGACCCGCTACCTGCGCCGGCGAGTGCACGGCGCCCACCCGGGCGCACGAACGTGGCCGCGATCAACCCGATGAGCGCTGCGGACACCGCCAGCGTCACCCAGTTCCACCATTCCACCGGATAAATTCGACCGATGTTCGCCGGTGGCAGCGTTTCCCCGACCTCACCGATCACCACGAACGCCAGGACGAACACGACCGCGGCGACGTACCGCTGCGGGGTCGACCACCAACGAATCTGTATGATCGTCTGTACGGACAGCAGCGGAGGGCGTCCCGTCGACCGGCTCGTGCGGATTTTGATACTTCTCATGTACCTATTCCTCTGGCTCGATCTCGGATGGTCAGAATGGCCAGCGGTGTCCGAACCGGGGGGCCAGCCGCCGGTCGAACCCACCTGCCCGGCCGGCCGGCACGATGGCCAGCAGGATCAGCGGTAACAGGTCTTCGGCGGGGTACTGCCACAGGTAGCCGCCGGTGTGGAGCAGCATCAGCCAGATCGGCCCGATCAGCAGCAGCCCGCCGACCGCTGCCAGCCGGGTCGCGACCCCGAATAGCAGCCCGAGCCCGACGGCGAGCTCGGCGACGGTGAGGAACGCGCCGAAGAACCCCCAGTTCGGCAGCACGACGTTCTGGTAGAACGCGCCGAGCGGGGCGATGTAGGTCTTTTGGGAGGCGTCGTCGGCGATGAACTGCGCGGAGCCCTGGGTGACCAGGTTGAACGAGATGAAGCCCCAGTCGTAGTTGCCTTTGTCGATCAGTTTGGCAAGCCCGTTGGACAGCCACACCAGGCCGGTGAAGATCCTCAGCGCGGTGAAGGCGCGGGTCATCACCCGGTACGAGCTGGGCGCAGTGACCTGCGGCTCGGTGGTGCTCGCGGTGATGGTCATCGCTTCAGGTGCCCCTCATCAGGTCGTCGGCAGGCTGGAGCCCCTGGCGAATTTTGCGTAACGCTTGGAGCCAAGGGTAGGGCTATCCGGGTGTTCGTCGGCCGAGAGGATGGGGTTCGTTCCCGGCCCGTGATCACCACGCCCCGCCCCCTGTCTCGAGTGAGTGGAGCCTGGGTCGGGTCCGCCCGCCAGCGGTGTGCGGCGATCCAGGTGAAGGGCTGCAGTTCGCCGCCGGGGGTGCGGTGTCGCACACAGCGCGGTGTCCGCGGGCGAGCAGCTCGTTCACCAGGCGCGACGCACCCGCACCCACATCGAGCACCGGTCGCTCACGGTCGACTCCGACTCCGACCTCGTCGAGCAGCGCCAGCGCCACCGTCGGGCGCTGCGCGAACCAGCTCACACCGCGCTCGCCCCGATCGGCGTCCACACCATCCCAGTGGTGTGAGCGGGTCTCAGCTGCACTGATGGGCACCACCCCCGCAGTATGCGACACCGCGGCCGCCGCGCGAACGGCGTTGATATTGGTGAGGCACAATCACCCGTTCGCCGCGTCGCTTCATCGAACCGGTCGCAGCGGTCACTCGAAAGAAGGATGACTACTCTGAACCGTGATCGCCAGCCGACGTCAGGGAGATGGTGCGTTGACCAGCATCAAACGGATCGAGATCGGGCAGATCCCGCTGCTGGCGCGTCCCTACTACGGCGGGGGTGATCCCGGGCCGATCGTGGGCGCCCTGGCACAGGTCCCCGAGCTCCTCGTCGCCGCGATGCCGTTCATCGGCACGGCGCTGGGTCCGTCCGGTCTCGACTGGCGCACGAAGGAGATCGTCATCGTCCGGACCTCGGCGTTGGCCGGCTGCCGGTTCTGCGTGCAGTCCCACGCGGTGGTCGCGCTCGACGCCGGCCTGACCCGCGACCAGGTCGCCGCCCTGCAGGATGCGACCGCCCCGCTCTCGGTGGTGACGGCAGGTTTCGACACGCCCCGCGAGGTCCGGCTGATCGACTGGGTCGACACCGTCGCCGGCGGCGGCCCGGTCGACGACGCCGCCCGCGCGCGGGTACTCACCCAGTGGGCCGATCACGAGGTCGTGGAGCTGACCGCCGTGGTCGCCACCACCCTGATGCTCAACCGGTTCGCCACCGCGCTGGCGCTGCCGACGTCGCCCGACGTGATCGCACGCCTGAGCAAGGAGAACCTGCTGTGACCGACATCGCGACAGCGGTGGCCGAGGGCACCCTGCCGGGCCGGGTGTGGATGTACGCCAACTACCACTGCAACATCGCCTGCGCCTACTGCCTCACCGAGTCCGGCCCGAAGGTCGCCCGCCGCGCCCTGAGCCCGGAGACGATGCTGGAGGTCGGACGGCAGGCCAAGGAGCTCGGGTTCACCGATCTGGGCGTCACCGGGGGCGAGACGTTCCTGCAGCCCCACATGCCCGACGTGCTGGCACAGCTGTCGGACATGCTGCCCGTCGTCGCGCTGACCAACGCCACGCTGTTCAGCCGGCGCCTGCTCGACAACGTCATGCCGCTCGCCGGCCGGGACATCGCGCTGCAGATCTCGCTGGACCGGCCCGACGCCGACATCAACGACGAGATGCGGGCCCCGGGCAACTTCCGCAAGGTCGTCACCGCGATCCCCGCCCTGGTCGAGCGGGG
>JBKJPD010000030.1:0-4203 GCA_046595345.1 Pseudonocardia sp. | reverse complement strand
CCCGCCCCGGGCCCCGGCGTGCCCGCGGGTCTCCGGTGTTCTGCCGGTCCCCGGTGCTCCGCGGGTCTCGGGTGCCCCGCGGGTCTCCAGCGCCCTGCGGGTCCGGTTTCGTCGGGTGCTCGCGGGGGTTGCGGTCACGGTCGCGGCGGCCGCCGTCGTGGTCGTGCTGGGGCTGATCGCGGGGGTCGCCGCGGGCTGGCGCCTCACCGAGGGGGTACCCGGGCAGCTTCCGGGCGCGCACTCCCTCACCTCGGTGCAGGGGCTTCCCGGGTAGTTGCTCCGGGGCCCATGAGCGTCGGCGCCGACCTCGGGTCCGTCCATCCGGTTGCTGCGTCCGTTCGGAGGATACGCGGCACAGATGGGGCTTTCGATTTTCCTTACCCCCACATGTTGTGGTTAGACTCGTGTTGTTCGTCCATGGGTGGGGTCCGGTCGGGGCCGGTCGGATTCACCGTCCGCTTCAGGAGGGGGTTGGTCCGGCTATGCGTTGCCCCTTCTGCCGGCACTCGGACTGCCGAGTGATCGACTCACGCGAGGTCGACGACGGGCAGGCCACACGGCGGCGACGGTCGTGTGTCGCCTGCGGTCGCAGGTTCACCACCGTCGAGGAAGCCGTCCTCGCCGTCGTCAAGCGCAGCGGCGTCACCGAGCCGTTCAGCCGGGACAAAGTCGTCCGCGGGGTGCGTCGCGCCTGCCAGGGTCGCCCCGTCGACGAGGACGCGCTGCAGCAGCTCGCCCATCGTGTCGAGGAGGCCGTCCGCGCCGGCGGTACCGCAGAGGTGCCCAGCCACGAGGTCGGCCTCGCCATCCTCGGTCCGCTGCGCGAGCTCGACGAGGTGGCCTACCTCCGTTTCGCCAGCGTCTACCGCTCCTTCTCGTCCATCGATGATTTCGAGAAGGAGATCGCCGATCTCCGCCGCCCCGCAGGCGGCGGCCCACCTCTCTGATCACCCGCTCCATCCGGGCCAGCACGCAGAACCAGCACGCAGCCATCATCCGCAGCAGAACCGCGCTACCGCCGGCCCCAGCCCGGCGGTGCTCGAGGAGAGGGAGAGCATGACCGAGACCGTCGGGACCACCGCGTCGGGACGAGGCAGGAAGGCTGCCGGTAGGGCCGGCGGCAAGTCCGGTCTCATCGTCGAGCGGATTCACACGACCCCCGGCGTCCATCCTTACGACGAGGTCACGTGGGAGCACCGCGACGTCGTCATGACGAACTGGCGCGACGGTACGGTCAACTTCGAGCAGCGGGGCGTCGAGTTCCCGGCTTCGTGGTCGATCAACGCCACCAACATCGTCACGAGCAAGTACTTCCGCGGGGCGGCGGGCTCCCCGACGCGGGAGTCGAGCCTGCGCCAGCTCATCGACCGGGTGGTCGGGGTCTACCACGGCGCCGGCGTCGAGCACGGCTACTTCGCCACCGACGCCGACGCCGAGGTCTTCGCCCACGAGCTCACCTGGATGTTGCTGCACCAGGTGTTCAGCTTCAACTCGCCCGTGTGGTTCAACGTCGGTACCGACTCTCCCGCGCAGGTCAGTGCATGTTTCATCCTCGCCGTCGACGACAAGATGGAGTCGATCCTCAACTGGTACCGCGAGGAGGGGCTGATCTTCAAGGGCGGCTCCGGTGCGGGGCTCAACCTCTCGCGTATCCGGTCGTCGAAGGAGTTGCTGTCCTCGGGCGGCACCGCGTCGGGGCCGGTCTCGTTCATGCGTGGCGCCGACGCCAGCGCGGGCACCATCAAGTCCGGCGGCGCGACCCGCCGGGCGGCGAAGATGGTCGTCCTCGACGTCGGCCACCCCGACATCGAGGAGTTCGTGCTCACCAAGGCCAAGGAGGAGGCCAAGATCCGGGCGCTGCGCGATGCGGGATTCGACATGGACCTCGGCGGCTCCGACATCACCTCGGTGCAGTACCAGAACGCCAACAACTCAGTGCGCGTCACTGACGATTTCATGCGCGCCGTCGAGGCCGACACCGATTTCGGACTGCGCGGGCGGATGACCGGCGAGGTCATCGAGACGGTCCGGGCGAAGAAGCTCCTCCGCACCATCGCCCAGGCCGCATGGGAATGCGCCGACCCTGGTATCCAGTACGACGGAACGATCAACGACTGGCATACCTGCCCCGAGTCGGGCCGGATCTCCGCGTCGAATCCATGTTTCCCCGCCGATCAGAAGGTTGTCACCGACTCCGGCCTCGTGCCGATCGGCGAGCTGGTGCGTCGGGCTGCGGCCGGTGAGAGCTTTGCCGTCTACACCAATGACGTCACGAACGCGGACACCCCGGCATCGGTCGTCCTCGCCACCAGCCCGACCCGGTACATGGTCACCGGCACCAACGAGATCCTGGAGCTGCGCTTCCGTGACGGCTCCAGGCTTCGGTGTACCCCGAACCACCGCATCTGGACGGCGAACCGGGAATGGGTGCGCGCCGACGAGCTGAGCGAGACGGACCGGGTCGTCCGGTCCCTCGAATACGCCCCCCGGCCGTACGCCTCCCCGGCACTTCCGGCACTCGCCGTCGATGCCGGTCGGATCGCCCGCGGGCGCACACTCGCCGAGATCCCGGAGAAGTGGACACCGGAGCTCGCCGGCTATCTCGGCCGGCTGGTGGGGGGCGGGTGTCTCACAGATGCCGGAGCGGTCACGGGCTATGTCGGTGACTGGGAGCAGAACATCCTGTTGCCGATCCACGCGAAGCTGCTGTCGGCCATCACCGGCGTTGATCCGACGCCCGGTGTGCAGGAGAACGGCACCCGACAGCTCCGGGCGATGCGCGGCCGGTTCGGCGCATTCCTGCGGATGCTCGGTGTGTCGGACCGACCGGCGTCGGAGCAGGTCGTCCCCGGCTCGCTGTACGAGGCCCCTGAGCAGTCGGTGTGTGCCTTCCTGCGCGCGCTCTTCGACGCCGACGGCCGTGTCACTGCCGGCGGCCGTGTCACCGATGACAGCCGTGTCACCGATGACCGGGTCGTGAACCAGGAGGTCGAGGGAACCCGCTATGTCGGGCTGGGCAGCCGCTCGGAGGAACTGCTCATCGGCGTTCAGGAGCTGCTCGCGAGTCTCGGGATCGGCGCGCGGATCTACGAGGCGGGTACCGGGTCGGAGTTGTTCCGCGATGCCGGGAAGGGCAGCACAGCGGTTGTGAACGGCAGCGCCGGGCCGAGCTTCGAACTCCGGATCAGCGGTCGCCACATCGGTCATTTCGCTGAGCGGATCGGCTTCGACCATGTGGCGAAGGCCGGCGAGCTGCAGGATGCGGTGTCGCATCGCGCCTTCCACGAGGTGGATGAATCCACCCGCCTGGCGTCGCGGGTATCGCGTGGTTTCGAGACCACCTACAACCTGACCGAACCCAGGAACCATTCCTATGTCGTGAGCGGCGTGGTGGTGGCCAACTGCTCCGAGTACATGCACCTGGACAACTCCAGCTGCAACCTCGCATCGCTGAACCTGATGAAGTTCCTGGGCGACGACGGCAGCTTCGACGCCCAGACGTTCAGCAAGGCCGTCGAGGTCATCATCACGGCGATGGACATCTCCATCTGCTTCGCCGACTTCCCGACCGAGCCCATCGGTGAGACCACCCGTCGGTTCCGCCAGCTCGGCATCGGCTTCGCCAACCTCGGTGCGCTGCTCATGGCCACCGGACACGCCTACGACTCGGAGGGCGGTCGGTCGCTGGCGGCGGCCATCACCTCGCTGATGACGGGCACCGCCTACAAGCGGTCGGCCGAGCTCGCCGGGGTGGTCGGCGCCTACGACGGCTACGCCCAGAACGCCTCGGCGCACCAGCGCGTCATGCGCAAGCACGCAGCGGCCAACGACCTGCTCCGCACGGTCGGGCGCTCCGATGCCGCCGTGCACGAGGTGGCCACGTCCGCCTGGCAGGACGGGCTCAAGATCGGTGAGCGCAACGGCTGGCGCAACGCCCAGGCCAGCGTGCTCGCGCCCACCGGCACCATCGGCTTCATGATGGACTGCGACACCACCGGCATCGAGCCGGACTTCTCGCTGGTCAAGTTCAAGAAGCTGGTCGGCGGCGGGTCCATGCAGATCGTGAACCAGACGATCCCGCGGGCGCTGAAGAAGATGGGCTACGCCCAGGAGACCATCGAGGCGATCGTCGAGCACATCGCCGAGAAGGGCCACGTCCTCGACGCACCGGGCCTGCGCCCGGAGCACTACGAGGTGTTCGAC
>JBKJPD010000579.1:0-5731 GCA_046595345.1 Pseudonocardia sp. | reverse complement strand
TGAGTCCCGGGGCCACGCAGTTGACGCGGATGCCCCACGGGGCCCACTCCATGGCCATGTGCTCGGTGAGCATGAGCACGCCGGCTTTGGTGGAGGAGTACGCCCCGGCGTTGGGTGCGGCGGCGATGCCGTTGACCGAGGCCACGTTCACGATGGAACCGCCGCCCGCGGCGACCATCCGCCGCGCGACCGTGCGGCCCACCAGGAACGTGCCGGTGAGGTTGATGCGCACCGCGTCCTGCCAGTCCGACAGCGCCAGGTCGAGCAGGGGGCCGAACCGCACCACGCCCGCGTTGTTCACCAGGAGCTCGGGCGCCTCGGGCAGCGCAGCCACCGCGGCCTCGACCGCGGCCTCGTCGGACACGTCCACCGCACTCGCGACGCCGGCCTCACCGATGTCGCGGGCCACCGACTCCGCGCGGGCGCCGTCGATATCCCAGACGGCGACGCGGTAGCCCTCCTTCGCCGCGAGTGCCGCGATCACCGCACCGATGCCGTTGCCCGCGCCGGTCACCACCGCCCACTTCGTCCGCACGACTGTCTCCCACCCTGCCGCCGGAACGGCGTTGCCTTTGTAACGACGCTACTGCGCCACAATGGGCACCGTCCACCTCCCCTCGGTCACCCATTCGGAGTGGGGTGTACCGGATCGGCGAAATACAGCGGGCGCACCGGGCTCGCCCACACGTCGTCATCGCAATCACGACTACTTTTCCTCGTCCGGCCGCCGGTGATGTGTGAGACTGGGCCCCGTCCGCCGGTGGTCGTCGACCACCTGATGACCGTGCGAGACCGGTGGACCGACCAGCACGAGGAGGCCCCGTGACAGGCAAGAGCATCGCGATCACCGGAGGCACCGTCGTCGACGGCACGGGCAGCGCCCCGCGTCCCGGCGAGGCCGTGCTCATCCGCGGCGACCGGATCGTCGCGCTCGGCGCCGAGGCGATCGCCGACATCGCGGCCAACGGTGTCGACGGTACCGTCGATGCCACCGGCCGCACCGTGATGCCCGGGCTGATCGACGCCCACACCCACCTGTCGTTCGGCGAGCCCACCGGCAACGACGAGCTCTTCCACCACCGCACCGAGGCCTACAGCTCCATGCTCTCGGCCTACAACGCCCGCAAGGTGCTGCGCGCCGGGGTCACCAGCGTGCTCGACGCCGACTGCCTGTGGAACATCGGCGTGGAGCTGCGCGACGCGATCGACACCGGCATCGTCGAGGGCCCCCGGATGCGTGTGGGCGGCCAGGCCCTGATGACGATGCTCGGCGGCACGGCCGGGCGGATGATCGCCGACGAGGGCACCACCGCGTACGCCACCGTCGTCCGGGGCCGCGACATGATGGTCAACGAGGTGCGCCGTCAGATCAAGTACGGCGTCGACTGGATCAAGATCATGGTGTCCGGGCTGATCCCGTCGATGAAGGGCCCCGAGGTCAAGGTCTGGCACCTCGACGAACTGCGCATCGTCTGCGACACCGCGCACGAGCTCAACACCAAGGTCGTGGCGCACTGCCGCAACTCCGCGAGCACCCGGGACGCCGCGATCGCCGGGGTCGATCTGATCTACCACGGCTCCTACATGGACGACGAGGCGCTCGAGGCCGTCCTCGAGTCGGGGTCCGCGCTGTGCCCGACGTTCACGCTGCTGGGCAACCTCGCCGACTACGGCGCGAAGGTCGGGTCCGCGCCCGAACTGCTGGAGGTGTTCCGCGCCGAGATCGCCGTGACCGCCACCCAGATGGCCAAGGCGCACGCGGCCGGGGTTCCGTTCCTCATCGGCTCCGAGACCGGGTTCGCCGTCACACCCGTCGGCGAATGGCACGCCCGCGAACTGGAGATGTTCGTCGAGTACATGGGCATGACGCCGATGGAGGCCATCGTCGCGGCCACCCGCAACGGCGCGTTCGCCATGCGGATGGAGGGCCAGGTCGGCACGCTCGAGGTCGGGAGACTGGCCGATGTGATCGTGGTGGACGGCGACCCGCTGGCGGATGTGAAGGTCCTGCAGGAGCGGGAGCGCATCGTCGAGGTGATCAAGGGCGGCACTCGGATCGACATCACGACACCGATCCCGGAGCGGAAGATGCGGGCGACCGACCAGGTCCGCTTCCTGGCGTCCTGCCCGCTCACCCGCGGGCTGGCGCTGACCGAGGACCAGATCGAGATGCTGTCGCATGTCTAGCCCCCGCGTCATCGATGTCCACGCGCACGCGGTGCTGGCGCTGACCGAGGGTGCGGCCGGGACGGCCGGGCCCGAGCTCGGCGTCGGGACCGACGGGCGGCCGTTCTACCGTGTGGGCGACTACGTGCTGCACGGCGTCCGGTACGCCGGGAGCCCGTTCATGGACGTCGACGTGCGACTGGCCGCGATGGACGCCGCCGGCATCGATCTGCAACTGCTCTCCCCCAACCCGCTGACCTACTTCGGCTCGCTGTCCGCCGCCGACGCCGTCGCGTTCACCCGTGCGCACAACGACGGGCTCGCCGAGCTGGTGGGCGGCCATCCCGGGCGGCTGCTCGCCGCGGCCCAGCTGCCAGTGCAGGACATCGCGGCCTGCGTTGCGGAGGCCCGGCGCGCGGTGCACGAGCTGGGCATGAGCGCGGTCTACCTCGACACCGACCCGGCCGGCCGCACCCTCGACGACCCCGCGCTCGACCCGCTGTACGAGGCGGTCGTCGAGCTGGACGTGCCGCTGTTCGTGCACCCCTCACCCCTGGGCGCGGCGGGCCCGTCCGACGACGTGCGGCTGCGTCGGTTCGATCTCGACCTGCTGCTGGGCTTCGCCTACGACGAGACGCTCGCCGTCGCGGCGCTGGTGTTCGGCGGCGTGCTGGAGCGCCATCCCGGCCTCGACGTGTGCGTCTCGCACGGCGGCGGCGCGGCCGCGTTCCTCTCGGGCCGGTTCGCGCGGGCCGTGCAGATCCGGCCGTGGGCGTCGAAGACGTTGCGGGACAACGGTTTCGAGCACTACTACCGGCGCATCTGGTTCGACACCCATGTCCACGACGAGCTGTCGCTGGAGCTGCTGGTGGCGCACGCGGGCATAGACCATCTGGTGTTCGGCACCAACTTCGCCGGCTGGGACTCCGGGGCGCACGACGCCCCCGCGGGCGATCTCGGCGCCACCCTCACCGCGAACGCGGGGCGCCTCCTACGCCTGTGATGCCGCAACTCACCCGGACCGCGGCTCACCCGGACCACAGCTCACTCGGTCCGCAGCGGCCGGCCGGCGGTCTCCTGGAGAGCGAGCACCGCGGGCAGCGACACGACCGCGAGGATCATCACGTAGTACGCCCCGACCATGTCGCTCCCGGTGACCCCGCCCAGCCAGGTCAGCAGGTAGGGCGCGGAACCGCCGAAGAGCGCGACCGACAGGTTGTAGGTGATGCCGTGCCCGGTCACCCGCACCCGCGTCGGGAACATCTCGGTGAGCGCGGAGTTGATGACCGCCGCGTACCCGCCCGCGAGCAGCCCGAACACCACCAGGCCGACGCTGATCAGCCCGAACGATCCCGACGTGATGAGCAGGAAGCTCGGGTAGGACAGCACCAGCAGCCCGACGCCGCTGCCGAGCAGCACCGGGCGCCGCCCGATCCGGTCGGACCACCACGCACCGACGACCTCGGCCACCAGGCACGCGGCGAGCGCGATCACCGACGGGGCGAAGGCCTGCAGGCCCGTCAGCTTCAGGCTCTTCGACGCGAAGCTCGGCAGGTATCCGACGATCATGTAGAACGACGACGCGTTCACCGCGACGATGCAGAACGCCGTGCCGAGCAACCGCCGCTGCCGGCGCCCCCGCAGGGCCGCGAGCACCGGGTTCTCCTCGCGGGCCCGCTGCTGCCGCAGCTCCACGAAGTGCGGGGTCTCGTCGAGCCGGGACCGGATGTAGAGGCCGACCACGCCGAGCGGGAGGGCCGCGACCAGCGGGATCCGCCAGCCCCACGACTGCATGTCCGCCGGCGAGAGCATGAGCAGCAGGATCCCCGGCAGCAGGCTGCCCAGCAGGGTCCCGAAGACGGCACCCACCGAGATCATCCCGACATACAGTCCGCGGCGGTGGTCCGGGGAGTGCTCGGCCACGAACGAGACCGCACCGGAGATCTCCCCGCCCGCGGAGAACCCCTGCACGAACCGCAGCACGATGAGCAGCACGGGTGCCGCGACCCCGATCGCGGTGTAGCCCGGGAGCAGGCCCATCAGCGTCGTCGCCACGGCCATCAGGAGCACTGTCAGGGCCAGGGTGCGCTTGCGCCCGATCCGGTCCCCCACCGCACCCCAGACGAACCCGCCCAGCGGCCGGGCGAAGAACGCGACCGCGAACACCGCCAGGGTAGACAGCAGCGCGGTCGTGGGGTCGGTGGCCGGGAAGAACACCACGGCCAGCGTGGTGGCCAGCACCGCGTAGACCGAGAACTCGTAGAACTCGACGAACGAGCCGATGACGCCGCCGAGCAGGGTCCGCCGGACGGCCCGCGACGTGGTGTCGCCCCGATCGGCGGTGCGTGGGGAACTCAGAGCGTTCACGGGCCCTCCGGGTGACGTCGGCGTCAGTATTACGACGTTAGAAAACTAACGACGCTCTGTCAACGGGCCGGCGGTGCCACCGCTCAGAGGACGTCGAGCTCCTCGTCGCCGTCGAACACCCGCAGTGCACCCGAGGGGCATGCCCGTGCGAGGTCGAGCTGGACCTCGACGGACGGCAGGGACGCGCCCGGTACGAGCTCGGCCAGCTCGTCGTCGTCGAACCGGAACAGCTCCGGCAGGTCGGCGACGCACTTGCCGGAGCTGATGCAGACGTCCCGGTCGACCTCGACGCGGTGGGCCATCAGCCGCGTCCCAGCAGCACCGGGTAGGAGCCCCAGTACGGACGCGCGGTGGCGGCGTCGCGCTGTGGCGGGTTCTCCGGGTCGCGGCGCACCCCGGCGGCGAACATCCGTTGGACCGCGCCGGTGACCAGGCCGAACAGGTGGGTCTCCGGGTCGGTGTCGGGACGCTGGACGACGCCGGCGGCGAGGTCCTGGCCGATGCAGACGTGCATGCCGGCCGCGAAGCTCAGCCCGAACGGCGCGACACCCGGCGGAAGCACGCGGCGCGGGTTGAAGGCGGCGGCGTCGGCCCCGAAGAGCGTGACGTCGCGGTTGACCGCGTGCAGGTCGATCACCACCGTCGCGCCCTGCGCGATCTCGACGCCCGACCGCAACGACACGGGTGCGAGAGCACGGCGGCGGCCTGTGGGGCTGGACGGGTTGAGGCGCACGGTCTCGTGGATGCAGCGCTGCACGAACAGCGGGTCGCTCACGGCGGCGTCGGCGTCCTCGGGGTGTCCGTCGACCCAGCCGAGGATGTGGTCGATCGAGCGGACGAACGCCGTGGCGCTGGTGTGCGCGCCGGCGAGGAGGAAGAACGCGACCTCGCGGCGGACCACCTCCGGCGGGAGCGTCAGCTCGTCGGTGTGGCGCAGCAGGGTGGCCAGCACGTCGCGCGGGACGTCGACGTCCTCTCCTGCGGACTCCCGCGCGAGCAGGTCGACCCGGCGGGCGATGGAGGGCGCGAGGAACTCGGCATCCCATTCGAGGAGAGCCTTCGCGATCACGCGGCGCTGCACGACCTTGTCCTTCGTAGAGTGCGCGAGCGTGGCGCCCTCGATGAACGACATCATGTAGCCGTAGAGCCGCTCGGTCTCCTGCGCGGTGCTCTCGGGCCGGTCGACGCCGGCGGTGAG
>JBKJPD010000529.1:0-4712 GCA_046595345.1 Pseudonocardia sp. | reverse complement strand
AGCCGTACTTCGGGCCGCGGATGCCGAGCAGGTCGCGCAGCACCCAGAGCAGCCGGACGTTGTCGTCGCAGTCGACCGTCACGCGCTCGCCGTTGACGATGAAAGTGTGTGTGGACACGAAAGACTCCTTAGCGCGCGGACTCGAGGCCGTTGGTGGGCGACTGCGGGAGCGGCGGCACCGTGGGGTAGGGCGTGAAGGTCAGCTTGTTGTGGTTGATGGGGAAGGAGGTGGGCGTCTTGCCCATCGCGCGGCCGTAGGCGCAGGCCGTCGCGGCCATCGACGCCGCGACGCCGGCCTCACCGCCGCCACCGACCTCACCGTCCGGGTCCGGCGGCATGATGATGACCTTCAGCTCCGGCGGGGTGTTCCACTGCCGCGTGTAGCGGTAGTTGTCCCAGCTGGCCTCGGCCACGACGCCATCCTTGACGTGCAGGCTGGCCGACAGAATCATGGCGATGCCGTCCATCATCCCGCCCATCATCATGGCCTTGAGCCCGGTCGGGTTGACGCACAGGCTGCCCGGGACGATCACGTAGGTCGCCTTGGTGACGCGCGGACCGGTGTAGGCGTCGCGGATCTTGCGGTTGACCGTCTCCGGTCGGCAGTCGATCTCGACCAGCGCGGCCATCGTGTTCTTGTACTCGAGGTGCATCGCGATGCCCTGGGCCGTGCCGGGCTCCATCGTGCGGCCCCAGTCGCCTTCCTTGGCGATCCGGTCGAGCACCGAGCGCTGCAGGTCGGACTTGGCGAAGGACTTGCGGAACTCCAGCGCGTCCATCCCCATCGCCGCGGCCAGCTGGTCGACGACGAGCTCCTGGGCGGTCCGCACGTTGGGCGAGTAGACGTTGCGCAGGCTGCCCGTGTTGAACTTCAGGTCGATCTCGTTGAGCAGCTGCGTCGTGACGCCGAAGTTGTACGGCGTGGTCTGACTCAGCAAGTAGATCGACTCGGCGAGGCTGTAGTTGACGCCGGGGAAACGTGAGGCGGCGGCCGTGATGGCCTCGCCGAGGCCGTGGCTGTAGTCGGTCTGCACGCTGGTGTGGTTCTGCTGGAAGCTCACCACGTTCTTGCCGACGTACGCAGCACGGATCGTCGACGTGCAAGCGGGGTGCATCCGGCCCTGGCGGGAGTCGTCCGCGTGGTGCCACATCAGCCGGACGGGCTTGCCGAACTTCTGCGACGCCTCAGCGGCCTCGAGCGCGGCGTCGGGGAACAGCTTCCGGCCGAACGAGCCGCCGCCCTCGATCACGTGGACCTTGACCGCGGCCTGCGGCAGGCCCAGCTTGTTCGCGATCTCGGCCTGCGCAGTGATCGGGACCTTGAGGGCACTCCAGATCTCCGCCCTGCCCTTGCGGACGTCGGCGACGGCGCAGTTGGTCTCCAACGGGCTGCCGCTCACGAAGTTGAAGCGGAACTCGGTGTCGATCACCTTCGTGCCCGGCACCGCCGGGGCCAGCGGCAGCGTCGCGGCCTTGAGCTTCTCGTACACCGTCTCGTCGGACTCACCGTCGACGGTGCCGGGCCCCCAGGTCACGTCCATCGCGTTGATGGCGTCGATGCACTCGCCGAACGTGGCGGCGCACACGGCGACACCGGTGGCGATGATCGCCACGTCGGTGACGCCGGGCATCGCGAGGACGTCGGCCTGGTTGTTGAGCTTGCGCGGCTTGCCGTTCATGGTCGGCGCGCGGCAGACCATGGTCGGCATCGCGCCCGGGATCTCGAGGTCCATCGAGAACTTCTTCCGCCCGGTGACGATGTCGAGGGCATCCACGCGCCCCGTCGGCTTGCCGACGATCGTGAACTCCGACTCGGGCTTGAGCGTCGGGATTGCGGTGGGCACGGTCTTCGACACGGCGGCGGCCTTGGCCAGCTCGCCGTAGCCCAGAACCTGGCCGGCGGGCCCGGTGATCAGGCCCTCGCGGCTCGTCAGCTGCGCGGCCTGCTCCTGCATGATCGCCGCAGCCGCGTCGAGGAGCTTGCCCTTGGCGACGGCCGCGGCGACCCGCACCGACGGGTACATGGCGTGGATGGTGTTCGAACCCCCGGTGAGCTGGTTGAACAGCAGCTCCGGGCGGGCGTCGGCCAGCGTGACCTTGACCTTGTCCAGCGGGAGGTCCATCTCCTCGGCGATGATCATCGCGATCGCCGTCGTGATGCCCTGGCCGTTCTCGGAGCGGGGCAGGTCGAAGGAGACGGTGCCGTCCTCGTGGACGACGACGGTGATCAGGTTCGCGGTCGGCCGTGCGACGTCGGTCAGCGCGTCGGTCAGGTCGTAGAGGTCGAACAGCCCCGGCGGGGACGGGACCGCGGCACCGGCCGGGGCATCGCCGAGGAACTCGAAACCGGATCCCACCGCCACAGCGAGAGTCGGCGCGGCAACGAGGTAGGCCAGGAACCGGCGCCGCCCGATGTCGCGGGGCCCCGGGTCTGCCACGGCAGACGATCGGCGATGAGCTGGCATTAAGAAGTCCTCTCGTTCGGACCTTGCGGGCAATTCCGCAGGTACCTCAGGTGTGTTACCGCCAGAACGACACCGGGGCGGGGGAGGTTCGTCCGTGGTGATGCTGCAGCGGCCGGGATGGTTCGCAGAATGCGGGCTCGCATCGCTCTTCACCCGATTAGGTGACACATTGTCACCGATATCTCGACCGGCGACACGTAGGAAGTCCGATATTTCAAGGTCCGCGATGTCGGATCGACGGTGATCTCACTCATATGGGCGAAAAAACGAGATGATCTAGTGTCTGTTCCCGGGCAGGACACCTGAGCCACCGGGAGGCGGCGCTGGGCCACCTCCGGGCCCAGCGGGCGGGTGCCCGTGTTCCGCGCCGCCTACGAGCACCCTCGCGCGGTCGGTCCGGCTCGTCCTCTGTGACGGGTGCAGGGCGTCGCAGATGCTGTTGGCGCCCGCCGTCGTAGGCGCGGGAAATCCCCCGGGCGGCGCCGGCCACCGCCCGGGCTCATCCCCGCGCCGGCCACGGCTCGAACTGTCGGTCATGGTCACTTCTTCCGCCGTCGGAGCAGGATCTTCACACCGGGTGCGTCAGCCGCCCCCTACCCGTCGCTCGTGGCCCTCCCAGTGTGGATCGCGCAGGGCCTTGCGCAGCAACTTGCCTACCGGACTCTTGGGGAGCGGGTCGGTCGTGAACTCCACGACCGACGGTTTCCGGTAGGAGCCCAACGTGGTTCGGACGAGCTCGATGATCTCCTCGGACGTGACCTGCGCGCCCGGCCGCAGACAGCAGACAGCCATCGGCGTCTCGCCCCACCGCTCATGGGGGATGGCGAAGACCGCGGCCTCGATGACGTCGGGGTGGTCCTCGATCACCGTCTCCAGTTCCGCCGGCCAGATGTTGAATCCGCCGGACACGATCATGTCGTCGGCGCGGTCGAGGACGTAGAGGTAGCCGTTGGTGTCGAGGCGTCCGATGTCGCGGGTACGCACCCATCCGTCGATGAGCCGTTCGGCGGTCGCGGCCTCGTCGGCCCAGAACGTGCGCAGCTGGGCCTCGACCTTCGCCCAGATCTCGCCGATCTCACCGAGCGGCACCGGTCGGCCCTCGTCGTCGCGGATCTCCAGCTGCGCGAACGGCAGCGGGCGACCAGCGGCCCGCAGCGGTGTGGAGCCGGGCACCTCCGCGAACCACTCCTCGGGTGTCATGACCGCCAACGGGACGGCCTCGGTCTGCCCGAACACCTGGTAGAGGACGTCTCCGAACACCCGCCGACCGGCCAGGATGGTGGCATCGGTACTTGGCGCCCCGCCGATGAGCATGCACTGCAGCGCCGGCTGGTCACCTGGGTTCGCGTCGGGATGGGCAGCCAGCGCGGCCACCATCGACGGCGGCGTGAAGGCATGCGTCACGCCGTGGCGGCGCATCATGGCCAGCACCTTGCCGGCCTCGAACGCCCCGAAGAGCAGATTTGCGCTGCCGTGCAACCACGCAGGCAGGAACAGATAGCCGGAGGCGTGCGAGATGGGCCCGGCATGGCCGACGATGCTGTCCCGCTCGAGATTCGGCAGCCGGTAGTACCAGTTGCGGCAGTTCACGAGCCAGTCGTGCTGGGTGTACCCGACGCCCTTCGGCCGGCCGGTCGTGCCCGCGGAGTGTCGGATCACGTACCAGTCGTCGGGACCGACCTGCACCAGAGGGTCGACGTCAGACTGCTTGGACAGCCACGTCTCGTAGTCGTCGCCGCGGTCCAGGATGTGCTCGAGGGAGGCGACGTCGTTCTCGAGGCCGGCGACGTCGTCGAGGTAGGCGCGGTCGGTGAGCAGCACCTTCACCTGGGTGTGCTCGATCATCTGCCTGTGGGACAAGCGGCGGTTGCGGGCGTAGAGCGGAACCCGCACCGCACCGGCGATGGCACAGCCGAGGAACAGGTCCGCGGCGCCGAGGTTGTTGTCTTCGAGCCCCGCGACGCGTTCACCGGGGCGGACTCCGAGCTCGATGAGCCCGTTGGCCAGGCGCACGCCACGGTCCCACATCTGCGCGAAGGTGAACGTCTCGTACTCGGTGATGATCGCCTGGCGGTCGGTGTTGAACTGCACGGCTTGGCGCATCAGGCTCGGCACGTCCACAGCTGCTCCTTCGACGGTGGGAACTCCAGTGCCGCACGGCAGGGTGCCGGACCCCGCGGAGTATCCCTCGCGGGGAGTGTCACCCGATTCTCCAGCTATGACAAGATTTTTGATTGATCTATCGAT
>JBKJPD010000284.1:0-7213 GCA_046595345.1 Pseudonocardia sp. | reverse complement strand
CCGGGGTTCACCCGCACGGTCAGCCGCAGCGTCACGCCCTCCGGCCTGACCCTCTCGACGCCGAGCACCTCGAGCGGCTCCAGCACGTCGACGGCCAGGTCCTGCTCGGCGAGCCGTTCGGTGGCGGTGCGCCCGGCGAGGGCGACGGCGGCGGCGATGTCGGCCTGGTGGGCCACGGGCAGGTCGATGACCGCCACGGCGTAGCCCTGGCTCTTGTTGCCCACCCGCAGGATCTCGCCGTTGCGCACGTACCAGACGGTGCCGGAAATGTCACGCAATGTGGTGATCCGCAGCCCGACTGCCTCCACGATGCCAGTGGCCGTCCCGAGGTCGACGATGTCGCCGACGCCGTACTGATCCTCCAGCAGCATGAACATGCCGGACAGGAAGTCGCGCACGAGGTTCTGCGCGCCGAAGCCGACCGCGACGCCGACGATGCCGGCCGAGGCGAGGATCGGTCCGAGGTTCACCCCGAACTCGGCGAGGATCATGATCGAGGCGATGCTCAACACGACCGCCGAGCTGATCGAGCGCAGCACCGAGCCGATGGTGCGGCCCCGCTGGATGCTGCGCTGGGTCGCCGCCGAGTCCGGGTCACGGCGAAGGCCGGGGGCCCGGCTGATCAGCCGTGACACCCGGGAGTTGGTGGCGCCCTCGATGACGCGGTGGATCGCCCGGTGGATCACGAAGCGGGCCACGAACGCGAGTACGAGGATCAGCGTGGTCGACAGCGTCGTGGAGACGATGGTGTCCGCCGAGTTGGCGAGGAAGTCGTTGTTGGTCCACTGGTAGAACTGGGAGCACCAGGTGCCGGACTCATCGGCGCACGCGGCCCGGGCGGGCAACTGGGTCGGGATCATCTCAGTGCCAATCCGGTGTGAGCGGCCAGGAAGGCCAGTTGGTCGACGGCGACGCCCACCGAGCGCGACACCGAGCGGGCGCCGTGCCCGACGTCGGTCTCGCGGCGCAGCAGGATCGGCCGGTCCGCCGGGTCACCGGCCGTGGCGTCCTGCAGGGCGGCGCACATCTTGCGGGCGTGCAGCGGGTCGACCCGCGAATCGGAGTCGTAGACGGTGAACAGTACAGCCGGGTAGTCGGTTCCCGACCGCACGTGGTGGTAGGGGGAGTAGGACAGCAGCCAGCCCAGTTCCTCGGCGTTGGCTTGCGAGCCGTATTCCTCGTGCCAGGTTCGTCCGAGCAGGAACGATTCGTACCGCACCATGTCCAGCAGTGGCGCCGAGCAGACGACGGCGCGGTAGAGCGCGGGACGCTGGGTCAAGGCTGCGCCGACGAGCAGCCCGCCGTTGGATCCACCCAGGATCGACAGCTGCGCCGGTGTGGTCGTGCCCGCGGCGATCAGTGCCTCGGCGGCGGCGTGCAGGTCGTCGAAAACGTTCTGCTTGTTGCCCCGGTTGCCGGCGAGATGCCAGGCTTCGCCTTCCTCGCCGCCGCCGCGCAGTGAGACGACGGCGTAGCTGCCGCCTGCGGCCACCCAGGTCAGGGCGAACGGGGAGTAAGCGGGCGGGCGGGACAGTCCGAACCCGCCGTAGCCGGTGACGAGGGTGGGGCCCGCGCCGTCGTGGCTACCGGTCAGGACGAACATCCGGATGGTGGTGCCGTCGGCGGAGGTGAACTCCCGTTGCTCACTGTGGACGGCGGGCACGGTGACGGCGCCCGGGGCGGCGGCCTCCAGCACGGTCGTATGCGAGGCCAGGTCGAAGCGGTGCACCCCGGGTGGGGTGACGAAGTCCTCCCAGCCGATCCACAGCCGTCCCGCCTGCTCCGGCGTGTCGCGGTCGGCCACGGACAGGCCGCCGACCGTGCCGGGGCCGGGCAGCGCAACGGCGCCGAGCGGCGCCCCGCCGGCCGCCGCGTGCAGGGTCAGCTCGGACACCGCATGGCGGCTGCGGAGCAGCACGAGGACTGCCTCCCCGCCGTCGGCGGGTTCGATCCGGCGCGCACCGATCAGCACCGAATCGGGGTCCTCGGCCACCAGTTCGCGCCAGTGCTCGCGGCCCGGGGTGCGCGGGTCGGTCACCGCGAGGCGCCAGCGGGGCGCGCCGTCCGTGGTGATCATGTAGAGCAGACCGTCGCGGTCGACCCAGGCGCGGCACTGCACGTCGTCGGCCTGGGTGAGCACCGGAGTCAGTGCCGGAGTGGTGGAGCCGTCCAGCTCGGCGATCCAGGCGCTGTCGCGCCGGGCGGTGCCGACGTTGCCGCCGATCAGTAGCCAGCGTCCGTCGCGGGAGACACTCACGCCGTAGTAGGTGTGATCGGTGTAGAGGCCAGGGCCGTCGACGAGCTCATCGGACGCGGTCGAGGTACCCACGCGATGGCGCCACACGCGCCGGTGGAAGGCCTGCTGGCCGTCGGGCACCTCGTCCTCGCCGACCATGCGGACGTAGAAGAACTCGCGCCCGCCCGGCAGCCATGCCACCGAGGAGTACCGGCAGCGGTCGATCGGCGGCTCGACCGGCTCGCCGGTGGCCACGTCGAGCACGTGCAGCACAGAGCGCTCGTCACCGCCGACGGAGAGCTGGTAGGCGAGCTTCGCGCCCTCCAGATCGGGCACCCAGGCGTCGAGGGTGGTCAGACCCGCCGGGTCGAGCGCGGTGGGGTCGATCAGGACCCGCTCGGCCCCGTCGACGTCGATGACGTGCAGCACCGTGTGTTCCTGGTCCGGTTCGCGGCGGGTGCAGAACCGTCGGCCGGCTCGCCACAGCGGCGCGGACACCGAGCCCGCCGCGAGCAGGTCGCGCATCGTCGTGGCCAGGCCGTCACGGCCGGGCAGGGCGTCGAGCCGGGTCCGGACCAGATCGTCCTGGGCGGCCGACCAGGCGGCGGTACGTGGGTCGTCGGGGTTCTCCAGCCAGCGGTAGGGATCGGCGACGGGGTGTCCGTGCAGTTCCTCCACCAGGTCGAGCCGTACGGCATCGGGGTAGCGCGTCTTCGCAAGCTCGCTCACGCCCAATGACGCTAGTTCACCCGGTTCGGGGGGTTGTCACCCCGGGGATGCCGAGCGGCGTAGGCGGCCGTGGCGCGGGCGAACAGGGCGAGCGTGGTGTCGGGCGGCAGCACCGGGCAGGCGGAGCAATACTGCTGCTCCCGGGCCTGGTTGATGGTGGTGCGGAACGCGAGACAACACGTGTTGCGGTCGGTGTACATCCATGGCTCGCCGTCGCTGTGGATCGTGTCGAGGGTCACCAGCTCGGCGAGATCGGGTACATCCTGCAGGAACACCCGGGCGGCGTCGACGTAGCGGGCCCGGTCGTCATCGGGCCAGGACAGGTGCAGGAACGTGCTTGCGACGGCGTTGGCGATCGCCCCACGCAGGACCCGGCGGCCGATCCGGGTGTGCAGGTGCACCGCGGCGGCGGCCGGTTCGAGGGCGGCGACGAGCTGGTGGGCACGGACGTCGCCCGGCCGGGGGGCGCGGGCGAACGCCAGACGGCGCAGTGCCCCGTCGACCAACTCGACCCGAACCACGGACGGGCGCGCGTCGACGACGGCGCCGTCGAGGTGCAGCCCGGCCAGTACGGGTGCGACGAGGCGCTGGGCGTACTGCTCGAACAGGAGCGCACCCGCCACCGCGGGGCTGTCGGTGCCCCGCCGTATCCCGACGGCTGCGAGCGCCGCGGGAAGTCCGGTGCCGAACAGTTCGAGGGACGGGAGCCAGCCGGGGGCGACCGGTTCGCCGACGAGCGCGATGAACCGGTCCCCGAGCCGGGCACCGTCGGCGAGCACCTCGGAGATCATTGGACCAGCGTGACTCACTCGGGCCGCCGGCTCAAGGCTGCCGCCGCGTCCCCGGCCGCCGACGCCACTGCCGGTAGCGCCTCCTGTCGGGTCGGCTGCGGGGCGCGCGGTGGCTCAGCGCGTGGACACGTGTGGCGGCGGCGTGTCCGCCGGGAGGGTGGGGCAGGGGGTGGCGGGTAGGAGACCGAGCCGGTAGACCGGACGATCCGTGAGATTGCACCCAGCGCTGTACGTCGACGATCCAACAGTGCTCAGTGCAATCTCAACCGAGTCTGTTCGGCTGGGCGGTTAATCCCGGTTGCCGGCTGCCCGCGTCGACCAGCTCGCTCGGGCCGGAGTCGGGCTCACCCGCCACCGCGGCGGAGTCGCTGCCGGCCGACTCGCCGTGACTGCCCGTCGGGGCCCCCTTGCCGGCGAACCACGAGGCCACCGCCGCGACGACGGATGCGATCACCGCGAACCAGAACGCGGCGGCCAGGCCGTCGGCGAAGGGCCCGGAGATGAGTTGCGGGAAGAAGCTGCGCCCCGTCAGGTAGGCGGCCTGGTCGGGCGGCAGCGTGTTGAGGACGCCGCCGAGAAGTTGCTGGACGGGGTTGTAGCCCAGGAACGCCGCGAACAGCACCCCGACCGGTGGCAGCTCGGCGATGCGGTTCGCGTCCGCGGCCGGCACGCCGTTGGCGAGCAGCCCCTGCTCCATCACGCCGGGCAGGTTCGTCGCCAGCCCGATGATCATCAGGCTGAAGAAGAAGCCGATCGAGAGCACCATCGCGGAGTTCTGGAACGTCGCGGTCATGCCCGCTCCGGCGCCGCGGGACCTGGCGGGGAGGCTGTTCATCACGTCGGCGCGGTTGGGCGAGGAGAACAGGCCCATGCCGAGCCCGTTGAGCAGCAGGATCGTGGCGAACGGCAGGTAGCCGAAGTCGATGGGCAGGGCCTCCAGCAGCAGGAAGCTCACCGCGGACAGGGCCATGCCGCCGGTGGTGAACCACCGCGCGCCGAAGCGGTCCGACAGCACGCCGGAGATCGGCGCGGCGATCAGGAAGCCGACGGTCAGCGGCAACATGTAGATGCCCGCCCAGAGCGGTGTCTCCTCGAAGGAGTAGCCGTGCTGGGGCAGCCAGATCCCCTGTAGCCAGATGATCAGGATGAACTGCAGCCCGCCGCGGCCCAGCGAGGCGAGCAGGTTGGCGGTGTTGCCGAGGGTGAACTGGCGGTTGCGGAACAGGTCGAGGGCGAACAGCGGGTCGGCGACGCGGCGCTCGATCATCGCGAAGGCGCCCAGCATGGCGATGCCGCCGATGACGCAGGTGAGCACGAGCGGGCTCGTCCACCCCATGTCGTGCCCGCCGTAGGGCTGGATGCCGTAGGTGATGCCGACGAGCAGCGCGATCAGGCCGACGGCGAACGTGATGTTGCCCCACCAGTCCATCCTGGCGGGCGTGCGCTCGCCGGTGTCGCGCAGTTTCAGGTATCCCCAGACGGTGCCGAAGATCCCGAACGGGACGGACACGAGGAACACCAGGTGCCAGTTCACCGGGGCGAGCAGGCCGCCGATCACCAGGCCGAGGAATGAGCCCGAGATCGCGGCGACGCCGTTGATCCCCAGCGCGAGACCGCGCTGGTGCACGGGGAAGGCGTCGGTGAGGATCGCGCTGGAGTTGGCCATGATGAACGCGCCGCCGATGCCCTGCACCACGCGCCAGCCGATCAGCCACAGCGCGGCGGCATCCCCGGTCTGCCACGTGACGGCGAGCAGCACCGATGCGACGGTGAAGATCACGAACCCGAGGTTGTACATCCGGACCCGGCCGTACATGTCCCCGAGCCGCCCGAAGCCGACCACGAGGACCGCGGTCACGACCAGGAAGCCCATGATCATCCACAGCAGGTAGCTCGTGTTGCCCGGGGCGAGCGGGTCGATGCCGATCCCGCGGAAGATGTCGGGCAGGGCGATGAGCACGATCGAGGAGTTGATCATAGCCATGAGCAGGCCGAGTGTCGTGTTCGACAGCGCAATCCACTTGTAGTGCGGTTCCCTCACCCGCCCGGGCCCGTTCATCGCTGCTTGCGTCGCTAGTGGCACGTCGCTGCTCCCGGTCGGACAGATGGTGGGTCGGATGGGCGGTGGGTAGCACCAGGGGTGGCCGCACGGATATTTGCTTGTTCGATGCTAAGCATCTGGTGGGATGAACGCGAGCCTGCAGCGCGTGATCCGAGACACGCCGACGTCGCGCCCGCTGGGATCAGACGAAGGGCACTCTCGTCGCACTGTCCGACGACAGTGCCGTTCGTCCAGTGCCTCCAGGGGTCAGCGCTGGTGTGGGTAGCCCGATCTGGTCGCGGCCACGAAGGTCTCTTTGATCGTGCGGGGGCTCGTCCACCGCAGCAGGTTGTGGATCGAGCCCGCCTTGTCGTTGGTACCGCTCGCGCGGCCGCCACCGAACGGCTGCTGACCGACGACGGCACCGGTGGGCTTGTCGTTGACGTAGAAGTTGCCCGCCGCGAACCGCAGCGCCTCCGACGCCCGCGTGACGGCGGCCCGGTCGCGGGCGATCACGGCGCCGGTCAGCGCGTAGGGGGCGCCACGGTCGACCTGCCGCAGCACGGTGTCGAAGTCGCCGTCGTCGTAGACGTGCACGGCGAGCAGCGGCCCGAAGTACTCGGTGCGGAACACCTCGTGGGTGGGGTCGGCGCCGACCACGACCGTCGGCCGGACGAACCAGCCGACCGAGTCGTCGGAGGTGCCGCCCGCCACGACCTCCAGTTCGGAGCGGGCCATCGCCTGCGCGGCGCTCACCCTGTCGAACGCGCGGCGGTCGATCACCGCGCCGAGGAAGTTGCCGAAGTCGGCGACGTCGCCCATCGCCAGCGCGTCCACCTCGGACGCGAGGTCGTCGCGCAACCGTGCCCACACCGAGCGGGGGACGAACGCGCGTGCCGCCGCCGAGCACTTCTGGCCCTGGTACTCGAACGCCCCGCGCACGAGCGCGGTGCGCAGCACGTCGACGTCGGCGCTGGGGTGGGCCAGCACGAAATCCTTGCCGCCGGTCTCCCCGACGAGCCGCGGGTAGGTGGCGTAGTTCGCGATGTTCGCCCCGACCTTCCCCCACAGGTGCTGGAACGTCGCCGACGAGCCGGTGAAGTGGATACCGGCGAGCGCGGGATCGGCGAGCAGTACCTCGGAGATCTCGTGGCCGTCGCCGGTGAGCAGGTTGATCACTCCAGGGGGCATCCCGGCCTCCTCCAGCAACCGCATCGTCAGGTGCGCAGCGAGGCCCTGGGTGGGTGCGGGCTTCCAGATCACCGTGTTGCCCATCAGCGCGGGCGCGGTGGGGAGATTGCCGGCGATCGCGGTGAAGTTGAACGGGGTGATCGCGTAGACGAAGCCCTCGAGTGGGCGATAGTCCATGCGGTTCCACACTCCGGGCCCGCTGGCAGGCTGTGCGGCGTGGATCTG
>JBKJPD010000245.1:0-10060 GCA_046595345.1 Pseudonocardia sp. | reverse complement strand
CGCCCCGGCGCACCCGGTCTGCCGCCTCCCCCGGTCCGAGCTCGGCGACCCACCCCGCGAGCGCCGGGGCAGGCGGCTCGGCGACCCGCGACAGGTATGCCCGCGCGAGGAGCACCTCGCCGGCGACGCCCCCCGGAGCAGGGGCGGGAGCGCCCATCACGCGGCCCTCCGGTCCCGGAAGAACAGCGCTGTCTCCACCAGCTCCTGATCGGGCCGTTCCCGCCCGGCAAGATCGCTCAGGGTCCACGCGACGCGGAGGGCCCGATCCGCACCACGGGCCGTGAGCTCCCCCGCCCGCAGCCCCGCATCGAGCGGGCGGACCGCGCTGCGGGGCAGCGCGAACCGGGTGCGCAGCACCGGCCCCGGCACCTCGGCGTTGGTGCGCCAGCCCAGCCCCGCCCAGCGCTCCACCGCCATGGCCCGGGCCGCGAGCACGCGGGCCCGGACGGTGGCGGTGCTCTCGGCGCCGTCGTCGGTAACCGTGAGCGCCGTGACCGGGAACATCCGGGCCCGCAGGTCGACACGGTCGAGCAGCGGGCCGGAGAGCCTGCCCAGGTAGCGGCGCCGCACCAGCGATGGGCACACGCAGTCACGGTCGTGGGCCGGGGCACAGGGACACGGGTTCGCGGCGAGCACCAGCTGGAACCGCGCCGGGTAGCACACCGTGCCGTCGGCCCGGGCCAGTCGCACCTCGCCCTCCTCCAGCGGGGTGCGCAGCGCATCGAGCATGCGGGCTCCCATCTCGGGTGCCTCGTCGATGAACAGCACACCCCGGTGCGCGAGCGACACCGCACCGGGCCGGGCGATCCCGCTGCCCCCGCCGATGAGCGCCGCCATCGAGCTGGAGTGGTGCGGGGCCACCATCGGCGGGAGCGTGGACAGCGCCCCGGTGGCCGGAAGCCGCCCCGCCACCGACCGCACGGCCGCCAGCGCGAGCGCCTCATCGGAGGCCAGGCGCGGAAGCAGCCCGACGAACCGCTGGGCGAGCATCGTCTTGCCCGTCCCCGGCGGCCCGACCAGCAGCAGGTGGTGCCCGCCGGCCGCGGCGATCTCACACGCCTGTCGGGCGTCGTCCTGCCCGAGCACGTCGGCCATGTCGGGTGGCTCGTCGCCGACGGGATCGGCCATCGGACCCGGACGGCGCAGGGCGCGATCACCACGCAGCCAGCCGAGCACCTCCGACAGGTCGGCCGCCCCGAACACATCGAGCCCGTCGACCAGCGCGGCCTCCTCCAGCCCGGCGTCAGGGACGACCACCCGCCGCATCCCGGCGGCCCGCGCCGCCAGCAGGCAGGGCAACACGCCGCGTACCGGCCGCAGCCGCCCGTCGAGCGCCAACTCGCCGAGCAGCACGGTGCCGTCGAGCGTGGACTGCTCGATCACGTCGGTCGTGCCGAGAATTCCACAGGCCAGCGCGAGATCGAAGGCACTGCCTGCCTTGCGCAAGGTGGCCGGGGACAGCGCGAGCACGATGCGCTCGGTGGGCCATTTGCGCCCGGAGTTGACGATCGCCGCCCGTACCCGGTCCTTCGACTCGTGCAACGCTGCGTCGGGCAGGCCCACGAGTTGGAAGCCCGGCAAACCCCGCCCGACGTCAGCCTCGATCTCCACGACGTGACCCTCGACGCCGTGCAGCGCCACCGACCACGCCCGCGCGAGGCTCATCAGAACGCCGCCTCGTAGTGCTGCACCGTGACCGGGCGGCCCGGCTCGGCGACGACCGAGAGCACGTCGAACCGGATTTCGCACCAGCGCACCTGATGGGCAGCGAGCCAGGCCTGCGTGACCCGGTGGATCCGCGCCGCCTTCTTCCAGGTGACGGCCTCGGCAGGCTCGCCGAACCAGGTGCCGGAGCGGGTCTTGACCTCACACACCACCAACCGCTCGGAGTCGGTGGCGACCACATCGAGCTCCCCGACGCGACATCGCCAGTTACGGGACAGGACCACAAGCCCCTGTTGCTCCAGGAACTGCACCGCGAGGTCCTCACCGCGGCGGCCCAGCACATCCTTCGCTGCCATGACCACCACGATCGGCGCTCGCGGCGGCGCGCGACAGGCCGATCTCGAAACTGTGGACAGCTCGACCTCGATGGGGACAACTCGCCGCTGCACACGGCTCGAAGCGGCAAACTGTCAGGGTGGTGGTGTACGGGCCAGCAGGCCTCAGGCCCCGAACTGGTTGCCCTCCGGCAGCCGCAGATCGGGCTTGTCCAGCTCCTCGACGTTGACGTCCTTGAACGTCAGCACCCGCACGTTCTTGACGAACCGGGCGGGGCGGTACACATCCCACACCCACGCGTCGGACATGCGGACCTCGAAATAGATCTCACCGTCAGCGTTGCGGGCGGCCACGTCGACGGAGTTGGCCAGGTAGAACCGGCGCTCGGTCTCCACGACATAGGAGAACTGGGCCATGATGTCCCGGTACTCCTTGTAGAGCGTGAGCTCCATCTCGGTCTCGTACTTCTCGAGATCCTCGGCGCTCACGGTTCCAGCCCTCCTCCGAGTCCCGCATCGGAGGACCCGAGCGGCATCGACACATTGTGGACCAGACCCGCCGGAGGCCCGACAGCGGCGGGCCCGACGCCGACACGCGACGCCGCCCGGACGTTCACGAACGAGTGGCGGTGCACCGGGCTCGGCCCGTGTTCGGCCAGCGCGGCGTCGTGGACGGGCGTGCAGTACCCCTTGTGTTCGGCGAAGCGGTACTGCGGGAACTCGGCGTGCAGGCCCACCATGATGCGGTCCCTGGTCACCTTGGCCAGCACGGACGCGGCCGCCACACACGCCGCGACCTGGTCGCCCTTGGGTACTGCGAGCGCAGGCCGCCCGAATCCACGCACCGGGAAGCCGTCGGTCAGTACGTAACCCGGCGTCACCGACAGCCGCGCGACGGCCCGGCGCATGCCCTCGATGTTGGCGACGTGCACGCCACGGCGGTCCACCTCATCGGGCGGCACGACGACAACCGCGAGGTCGTGGGCCCAGCGGGTGATCAGGGCGAAGAACTCCTCGCGCGCCCTGGCTGTGAGCAGCTTGGAGTCGGTGAGCCCGGCGAGGCGTTTCGCGTCCCCGGGTCGCAGCACACAGGCGGCGACTACCAGCGGACCCGCGCACGCGCCGCGCCCCGCCTCGTCGACGCCGGCCACCGGGCCGAGGCCGTGGCGCTGCAGCGTGCTCTGCAACGTCCACGTACCCGCCGAGCGGCGCACGACGGCTCGGGCCGGACTCATCTCGGGCGGGAGCAGGGTGCGCAGCGGGGCGCGACGCCGTGCAGGGCGTACGGACATCGGCGAGTCAGCGGCGGGGGCGACCGGGGAGGAAGCCGTCGAGCCCGGCGTTCCCACGGTCGAGCCTGCGCCGTAGCACGAGGAGCGGCAGCACCCCGATCAGCCCGAGCCCCAACGGTGCCTCACCGCCGGCGAGTGGCAGGGCGACCGCCGCCGTCTGCGGGTTGATGGCGTCGATCCAACCGAACCGCGGGAACGGCAACACGATCAGTCTCGCCTTGCCGATGACGTTGGCCACGGGAATCGGGCCATGGCCGGGCACCCGGGAGTCGGCGGAGTTGTTGCGGCTGTCACCCATCATCCAGAGCTGGCCCGCGGGGATCGTGATGGGTCCGAAGCCGGGCGTCCGGGGCGGACCCGCGTCGGGAAGGTAGTAGATGTAGGGCTCATCGAGCGGTCGGTCGTCCACCAGGACACGGTTGCGGCTGTCGCAGCACTGGATCGTCTGCCCACCGACGGCGATGACCCGCTTCACGAAGTCCTTCTCGTCGGGCGGGGCGAGACCGATGAGGCCACCGAGCTGCTGCAGACCCTGGACGAGCGCGTTACCGGGCGGGTCGACCTGGATCTCGCTGCTCCAGCTGTCGGGACCGCGGAAGACGACGACGTCGCCGGGCTTCGGATCGGAGAACCGGAAGGTGACCTTGTCGACGAGCACGCGGTCGTTGTTACAGCCCGTACAGCCGTGCAGGGTGGTCTCCATCGACCCGGACGGGATGACGTAGACCTTGGCGAGGAAGGTCTGGATGAGGAATGTCAGGAGCAGCGCCACCACGATGAGCAGCGGCAGCTCCTTCCAGAACGTGGGCCGCCTGCGCCGTCCGGTGCGGGCCTTGCGGCCGCTCGACCCGGTTTCCTCGCGGTAGGACGCGCCAGCGCGGACGGCAGCGGCCGGTTTCCTCCGGCGACGGTGCCGACCCGGGATCTCGGGACCGCTCTCGGCGTCATCCCCGGTATCAGCAGGGCCGGGATCCGATCCGACGATCTGCCCGTGGACCACGGTCGGCTCGTCGTGGAGCCGGTCCTGGCCCGGACGGTCGGGCGCCGAGCGGTCGGGCTGGGCGGGGCCGCGCGGAGGGACACCGTTGGTCGGCTTCATGGTCGCCGGGCCGTCGGGCCGACCTCGCGGGGGCACCACCGGGCGTGGGGCACCTGTCCCCGGGCGGCCGTTGGCCGCCCCACCGGGACGACCCTCCAGACCCTGCCGGGGGATTACCGGACCGGGACCTCGGGGCGGCGGAGAACCGTTCGCGGCGCGGTCGTGACCCGGCACACCATTCCTGGAAGGGGCCCCGTTCGGCCCGGGACGGCCCTGCGGGACGCCGTTGGCTGCCTTCGGACCCCCGACCCCCCCCGGCTGCCGCGGGGGGGTCTGCTGGTCTGCCAGTCCGAACCGTCGAGGCTGCGCCCGCCGGTCGTCGGGGAGCTCGGGTAGGGCCACGCTCACAAGGTTACGGGAATCCAGGACCCTTTCAGGACGACGACGGTGTGTCGCGCTTCTCCTTGATCTTGGCGGCCTTGCCGCGTAGGTCACGGAGGTAGTAGAGCTTCGCGCGGCGTACGTCGCCACGGGTGAAGATCTCGATCCGGTCGATGTTGGGCGAGTGCACCGGGAAGGTGCGCTCGACACCGATGCCGAACGACACCTTGCGCACGGTGAAGGTCTCGCGGGCGCCCGCGCCATGGCGGCGGATCACGACACCCTGGAAGACCTGGATGCGGGACCGGACGCCCTCGATGACCTTGACGTGCACCTTGAGCGTGTCACCCGGGCGGAATGCGGGGATATCGGCACGCAGCATCTGTGCGTCCAGGTCGTCAAGGGTGTTCATCGCGAAGATCCGTCCTCGGTCCGTGATAGCGGTGGTGCTGTCATGTCGGTGGCGCTGTTCTATCGGTGACGCCGGTACATCGCTGACGCTGTGGGGCGCCGCCCATGCCGTGATGATGGCGCCAGGCAGGCCTGCCGCAGGCAAGTCGGGCGCCAGCGACCCCGTTCATAGTGCCAGACGTGATCGAGCCGCAGAAATCAGCCCGTGCAGTCACCCCTCCAGCCGGGTGAGGAACGCCCGGTCGGCGGCGTCGAGGGCATCCTCGGGGAGGGCGTCGATCAGGTCGGGCCGGCGGGCGACGGTGCGCTCCAGCGCCCGGTCACGGCGCCAGCGGGCGATGGCAGCGTGGTTGCCACCGCGGAGCACATCCGGCACGGTCAGCCCACGCCACGACTCCGGACGGGTGTAGGCCGGCCCCTCCAGCAGGCCGTCGGAGAAGGAGTCCTGCTCCGCCGACGCCGGGTTCCCGAGCACGCCGGGAAGCAGCCGGACGACGGCCTCCACCATGACGAGTACGGCGGCCTCCCCGCCGATCAACACGTAGTCGCCGATACTGACCTCGTCCACGGGCATCTGCGACGAGGCGTCGTCGACGACGCGCTGGTCGATGCCCTCGTAGCGCCCGCATGCGAACACCAGCCGCGCCTCCCCCGCCCACCCCTGCGCAGTGGCCTGTGTGAACGGGCGTCCGGCAGGTGTGGGGACGACCAGCCGCGCCGGGGCGCCGTCGGCGAGCACCGCGTCCAGCGCCTCGCCCCAGACCTGAGGCCGCATCACCATCCCGGGACCCCCGCCGTACGGGGCGTCGTCGACGGCCTGGTGGACGTCGTGGGTCCAGTCGCGCAGGTCGTGGACGGCGAGGTCGACGAGCCCCGCCTCGATGGCGCGTCCGAGCAGCGCCTCGCGCAGCGGGGCGAGATAGGTCGGGAAGATGGTGACGACGTCGATCCGCACCCGGGCACCGTACGCGGACGGGTGGGACCGCTTCGCCGGCCTGCCGTCCGGGGGCCATCTCGGCCCGGCCGGGGGGCCGGGCCGCGTGTGCCGGACAGGAGGTCACTCCGCGTCGAGCAGGCCCTCGGGTGGGGTGAGGACGACCCGGCCGCCGGGGATGTCGACGGTCGGCACGATCGCGTGCACGAACGGCACGAGTGCATCGGGCAGCTCCGGCCGGGCGAGCACGAGCAGCTCCCCACCCGGGCCGTGCACGACCTCGCGCACCGTGCCCACGACGGAACCGTCCACCAGCTCGGCCCGCAGGCCTTCGAGCTCGTGGACGTGGAAGTCGTCGGGGTCCTCCGGCGGCTCGAGGACGTCGGTGGTGATCAGTAACCGGGTGCCGCGCAGACCCTCGGCCCCGGCGCGGTCGGGCGCCTCGACGAACCGCACCAACATCCGGCCGGAGTGCAGCCGCGCGGACTCCACGGTGAGCACGCCGTCGGGCACCCCGGCGCGGCGTGCGGCGAGCACGGCGCCGGGGGCGAACCGCTCCTGCGGGGAGTCGGTGTGTAGATGGACGGAGACCTCGCCGCGCAGGCCGTGAGCCCGCACCGCGACGCCGACGAGCAGTTCGGTACCGATGATCGCCCGCTCAGCGATCCGTGTCGACGACGTCGACACGGACGCCCCGGCCGCCGATCCCGCCGATGACGGTGCGCAGCGCCGTGGCGGTGCGACCCCCACGGCCGATCACCTTGCCGAGATCCTCCGGGTGCACCCGGACCTCGAGGGTCCGGCCGCGCCGGGAGGTGACCAGGTCGACCTGCACGTCGTCCGGGTGATCGACGATCCCCCGGACGAGGTGCTCGAGCGCGTCGGCCAGAACGGTGGTCACGACTCGGTGGTCTCCGCGGCGACAGCCTCGACGGGGGCCCCGGCAGGAGCCTCAGCAGGGGCACTGTCGGAATCGGCCTTCGGGCGGCGGTCGACCTTCTTCTTCGCTGTGGTGGCCTCGGTGGTGGACTCCTGGCCGGCAGCGGCGAGCGCAGCCTGGAACCGGGCCAGCCTGTCGACCTTCTCCCGCTGCGGCTTCAGGGTGCCCTCGGTGCCGGGCAGGCCCTTGAACTTCTGCCAGTCGCCGGTGATCTTCAGCAGGTGCTGCACCGGGTCGGTCGGCTGCGCGCCGACACCGAGCCAGTAGAGCGCCCGGGCGGAGTCGACCTCGATGAGGCTCGGCTCGTTCTTCGGGTGGTACTTGCCGATGGTCTCGATGGCCCGGCCGCTGCGACGGTTGCGGGCGTCGGCGATGACGATGCGGTAGTACGGCTGACGGATCTTTCCCAGCCTCATCAGCTTGATCTTGACGGCCACGCTGTTTGGTGCTCCTCGAGAATCGGTCGTGCGGCGATGAGGCCGTGCTGCTCGCGTGGGGTTACGGGCAGCGCGTCACTCGACGTGTGGTTGGCCGCGGCACGGTAGAGGGCCAGCCGCGGAGCCGAACCGCCATTCTGCCAGACGACGCCGGGAGCGTCGCACCGAGCCGTCAGACCGTCGGAACCAGCCCGAGCAGGGCGAGCATCAGGAAGATGCCCGGGAGCAGGTTGTTGACCTGGTGGGCGACGACAGAGGCAAGCAGGCGACCGGTGTAGAGCCGAGCAAGCCCGAGCGGGATCGAGATCACCAGCAGCAGGGGCGCACGCGTGACCTCGAAGTGGAACAGCGCGAAGATCACCGTGGTGACGGCGAACGCGAGCCACCTGTTCGCCCCGAGTCGCTCCAGCCCACCCCACAGCAGGCCCCGGTAGAGGATCTCCTCGCAGAACGGGACGACGACGACCACGGCGAGCAGCACCATGACGGCGACGAACGGCCCGGCCCGCTGGCTGCCGAAGGCGGCGCCGACCGAGGACGTCACGTCCGGGCCGACGACCGCGACGAAGACGGCCGACGCGATGCCCGTGAGGAACAAGCCGCAGATGCCGAACGCCAGGCCCACTGCCACGTCCCGCCATGACCACACGAGGCCGAGGTCCCGGCGCGGTCCGTTGCCCCGCAGCCGGGTGATGAGCAGCGCGAGGCCCGCCGCGACGAGCGGCGGCACCAGCAGTCCCACCAGGATCGCCTCGACGGGCGGCAGGCCCTCACCCCACAGCACCAGCAGTCCGGCTACAACCGCCGACATGGCCAGGAAGACGGCCTCGACCAGCAGGAAGGCGCCGAGACCCCAGCGGTGCGTGCGCACCGGCACGGGAACGGGGTGCGGCTGCGACCCTCCGGTGGGCGGACCTTCGGGGTGCTGCGCATCGATGCGGGCCACCGGCTCGTGATCGTCGGCCCGGTCGCCAGGCCCGGGCGCCGCGGTACCCCCCATTGATCCCACCCGTCCGACGCTACCGGCCCAGGCCCGGGGTCGCGCTCAGGGCGCGGCGTGTACGACCCGGCCGCGGAGCATCACCAGCTGCGGGTGCCGCAGCATCGCGGGATCGGCACGGGGGTCGTCGCGGTAGACCACGAGGTCGGCGGGGGCACCGGGGCTCAGTCCCGGCCGCCCCAGCCACGCCCGCGCCGCCCAGCTCGCCGTACCGAGCGCGTCGGGGTGCCCCGCGGCATGCAGGGCGACGATCTCGTCGGCGATCCGGCCGTGGGCGATGCCGCCGCCGGCGTCGGTGCCCGCGTACACCGGCACCCCCGCCTCGACGGCTCGGCGGACGACGTCGCGGGCCCCGGCGTGCAGCTCCCGGATGTGCGCGGCGTATGTCGGGTACTTCGCGGCAGCGTCGGCGATCCCGGGGAACGTGTCGACGTTGATCAGCGTAGGTACCAGCGCCGTACCACGGCGCGCCATCTCGGCGATCAGGTCGTCGGTGAGCCCGGTGCCGTGCTCGATGCAGTCGATCCCGGCGGCGATCAACCCGTGCAGGGCATCGGTGCCGAACACGTGCGCGGTGACGCGCGCGCCGACCGCATGGGCGGCGTCGATCGCGGCGACGAGCACGTCGTCCGGCCACAGCGGAGCGAGGTCCCCGACGCCGCGGTCGATCCAGTCGCCTACCAGCTTGACCCAGCCGTCCCCGGCAGCGGCCTGCTCGGTGACGACATCGGGCAACAGCCACGGGTCGTCCAGGTCGATCGACAGGCCGCGGATGTAGCGCTTGGGCCGGGCGACGTGCCGGGCCGCGCGGATGATCTCGGGCAGGTCGGTGCGGGCCTGCAGCGGGGAGGTGTCGATCGGCGAGCCGCAGTCGCGCAGGAGCAGGGCGCCGGCGTCGCGGTCGGCGCAGGCCTGCTCGTCGGCCTCCTCGAGGGTGACCGCTCCGGACGGGCCGAGCCCGACGTGGCAGTGCGCATCGACGAGGCCGGGCACGATCCACCCGCGGTCGACGATCGTCTCGGCACCGGGGAGCCCCTCGACCAGCACACCGGACGCGTCGACGAACAGCTCGACGCTGCGCTCCTCCGGGAGCAGCACCCCCCGCAGCCGGAACATCCTCAACGCCCTCCCTCGCTGCGCTCGGTCAGCGCTGCGCGCCCGCTGTGCCGATGATTGGCTCGCAAGCTCGCTCATTTACCCTTCGGGAACTTGAGCTTGCTCAGGTCGAACCCGGGCGGGAGCTGGTCGAGCCCCGGCGGTAGCTGCTGCAGCGACGGCGGCAGCGCCGAGAGGTCGGGCATCCCCGGGCCGAGCCCGGCGGCCGCGCGCGACGGGGTGGGGCGGCCCTTGCCCTTCTTGCCCTTGCGCCCCTTGGCCAGCTTGCGGGTGGCGCTGCGGCCGCCCCCGCCGAAGCCGAACTGGCCTGCCATCTGCTTCATCATCTTGCGGGCCTCGAAGAACCGGTCGACCAGGTCGTTGACGTCGCTGACGGCCACCCCCGACCCGCCCGCGATGCGCAGCCGCCGCGAGCCATTGATGATCTTCGGGTCGGCTCGCTCGCCAGGCGTCATGCCGCGGATGATGGCCTGGAGCTTGTCGAGCTGGCGGTCGTCGACCTGGGCGAGC
>JBKJPD010000228.1:0-2504 GCA_046595345.1 Pseudonocardia sp. | reverse complement strand
GCGAGGAACCCGATCAACGTGGTGCCCGAACCCATCCTGCCGATCTCCTCGAGCGTGGGCGGTGCCACCTTGACGATCACCTCCGCGGCCCATGGGTCACCGATCGTGGCGCCGGCGGCGACGTACAGGTCGTCGGGGATCAAGGCACCGAGGCCGGCGCCGGCCTCGACGACGATCTCGATACCCCGACTCCGGAGCTTCTCTACGATCTTCGGGACCAGCGCGACCCGACGCTCACCAGCGCCTGATTCCCGGGGGACTCCCACCACGGTGGCCCGCTGCGCCGCGGATTCTGACGTCATTGCTCGAACCTAGTCCACGACTACCCGGACTACCGTCAGGGTGTGATCGGGACCCCGATTCGGGAGCCCGATGGAACTCAGTCCGCCAGCAGGGTGAGGACCCGCGGACCGTCCTCGGTGATGGCGACGCTGTGCTCCCAGTGCACTGCCCGGCCGCCCGCCGCAGTGACGACCGTCCATCCGTCGGCGAGCTCGAGGGTCTCCGGATCGCCCGCGGTGAGCATCGGCTCGATCGCCAGCGCCATCCCCGATCGCAACCGCGGACCCTGGCCCGGCTCGCCGAAGTTCGGCAGGAACGGGTCCATGTGCATCGACGACCCGATCCCGTGGCCGCCGTATTCGGCGACGATGCCGTACTCGGCGCCGTCCCGACGGGCCGCGGCCTCACAGGCGAGTTGCACGGCATGGGAGACGTCCGTCAGCCGGCCACCGGCCTGCACCGCGGCAATCCCCGCGTGCAGCGCCACTTCGCACGCGGCCGACAGCGCCAGGTCCGCCGCCGACACGGCGCCGATCGGAATCGTCACAGCGGCGTCGCCGTGCCATCCCTCGAGGATCGCCCCGCAGTCCACGGACACGAGATCCCCATCGAGCAGCACCTGCGAAGTGGACGGGATGCCGTGCACGACCTGCTCGTTCACCGACGCACAGATCGAGGCCGGAAACCCGTGGTAGCCCAGGAACGACGGGACCGCGCCGGCGTCCCGGATGGTCTGCTCCGCCAGCGCGTCGAGCTCGGCCGTACTCACGCCGGGCTTCGCCAGCTCGATGACGGCAGCCAGGGTGCGGGCGACCAGCGCGCCTGCCGCACCCATCGCGTCCAGTTCGGCGGCTGTCTTGAGCTCGATGTCACGGCCGCGCCAGCGCGCTACCAGGCCGCGTACCCCGCGGCGCCCGGAACTCACTGCCGCCTCGTCAACGGGAACGCAGCGCAGCGGACACGCGGTCGGTGATCTCCCCGACCGTACCGACCGCATCAACGGTGATGAGCCGGTCGCGGTAGTACGCCAGCAAGGGCTCGGTCTCATCGCGATATACCTGCTGGCGGCGCCGGATGACGTCCTCTGTGTCGTCATCGCGGCCACGTCCCTGCAGGCGAGCCACAAGCACATCCTCGGGCACCTGGAACTCCACGATGGCGTCGAGGGACTCACTGCGCTCGTCGAGGATCTCGCCCAGCGATCCGGCCTGGGTCAGGGTCCGCGGGAAACCGTCGAGGATGAAACCTTTCGCGGCGTCGTTGTCGGTGAGGCGGTCGCGCACCATTGCGACGGTCACGGAATCGGGAACCAGTTCCCCGGCGTCCATGTACCGCTTCGCCTCGACGCCCAGTGACGTCTGCTGCGACAAGTTGGCCCGGAACAGGTCACCCGTGGAGATGTGCGGCACGTCGAGACGCTCCGCCAGGCGTACCGCCTGGGTGCCTTTACCCGCACCCGGCGGACCAACAAGAACGAGACGCACGCGACCTCCAGTACTCGAACCTCGAACCTCAAACCCCGGATCCGGTCGACCCGGCGCTAGCGCAGGAAACCGTCGTACTTGCGCTGGATCAGCTGGCTCTCGATCTGCTTGACCGTGTCCAGGCCGACCCCGACCATGATCAGTACCGCGGTGCCGCCGAACGGGAAGTTCTGGTTCTGGCCGCTGCCGGTTATGCCGAGGAAGAAGTTCGGCAGCACCGCGATGATGCCGAGGTAGAGCGATCCGGGCAGCGTGATCCGCGAGAGCACGAAGTTGAGGTACTCCGCCGTCGGACGCCCCGGGCGGATGCCGGGGATGAACCCGCCGAACTTCTTCATCTCGTCGGCCCGCTCGTCGGGGTTGAACGTGATGCCGACGTAGAAGTACGTGAAGAAGATGATCAGCCCGACGTACAGGAGAATGTGTACCGGGTTGGATTGGTCGACCAGATAGACCTGGACGAACTGCTGGAAGCCGCCGCCGCTGGAACCCGCGAGCCGCGCGATGAGGTCCGGCAGATAGAGCAGCGACGACCCGAAGATCACCGGGATGACACCTGCCTGGTTGACCTTCAGCGGCAGGTAGGTGGACGTTCCGCCGTACATGCGGCGGCCGACCATGCGCTTGGCGTACTGCACCGGGATGCGGCGCTGCGCCTGCTCCATGAAGATGACGGCCGCGACGACCACGTTCGTCATGGTCGTGCTCGTCGGTCTCGTGGTCGTCGCGGCCGTCATC
>JBKJPD010000128.1:0-29054 GCA_046595345.1 Pseudonocardia sp. | reverse complement strand
GTCGCGTCGGGTGGGGGACCGGCACACCGATGACCAGATCGGGGTCGTGCTGGTCATCAGACACGTGTTGGTGGTCCTGTCCAGATCGCGACCACCCCCGGCTGCGGCAGGCGGCTGCAGATTTCAAGCGCCGCAGTCAGGGCCGACTCAGCGAGATATGGCCGCCGGCTACATCGCGGCCACGGGCAGGGCAGGCCACGGGTGTTGTTGCGACGGGCGCGCGCCGAACTCGTTGAAGCTGGTGCGGAGGCCGTCGAGGGAGGCGGCGGTACCTGTCGACGCGGTGAGCGACGCGGCCCGCATCGTGTTGGCGAGGAGCCATACGTCGGTGATCGGCCCGACGCCGCCGGGCACTGGGGAGAGGGCTTCGGCCTTGGTCGCCACGCTGTCGAAATCGAGGTCGCCGACGATCCGCGTCGTTCCGTCGATCGGGTCCGTGACGGCGTTGATGCCGACGTCGATCGCGATCACGCCGTCCTTGACGTGCTCGCCGGTGATGAGGCCGGGAACCCCGGCAGCCACGATGAGGATGTCGGCGCGCGCCGTGTATTCGTGCAGCAGTCCGGCCCGGTAGCTGTGCTCGTCGCAGCTGAGCACGGTTGCGTTGCGTTCCAGACTGAGCTGGATCGCGGGGAGACCGACGTTCGCCGAGCGCCCGACCACGACGATCGTGCTGCTGGAGTAGGCCTCAGCCAGTTTCCGTCCGGTCCCGGCCAGGTATCGGTCGAGCATGTGGAACACCGCGGCCGGGGTGGACGGCACGAAGCGGGGCCGCCGCAACGCCAGCAGGCCGGCGTTGACCGGGTGCATCGCCTCGACGTCCTTGAGGGGATCCAGCGCGCGGTACAGGGCGATCTCAGAGACCTGGGGCGGCAGCGGACGCAGAATCAAGACACCCGAGATGCGCGGGTCGGCCGCAAGCTTTCCCACCACAGCGACGGCTTCCGCCTCCTCGACGTCGCCGGGCAGAAGCTGCGGGGCGTAGTGGCAATTGAGACGGGCGGCCAGCCTGCGGACGCGCCGTTCGTAGGCGTGCGCCGGGTAGCTGTCGCCGATGATCACCGTCGCAAGGCCGGGCCGGACGTTCCGCTCCGCCTGCTGGCGGACGGCGTCGGCAACCTGCTCGTACAAGTCCTCGGCGTATGCCCGGCCGTCGATGATGTGGGCGTCGATGATCGCTCAGCTCCTTGAGGGTCGTCGTTCCCGTCCGGCGGGTAAGGCCAGGTCCACCGAGCGGTCGGCGGTGCGCGAGATCCTCGCAACCCGGGATGCTCGTACGGGAAGTGGTTACGTTGAGTCCGGCGACGGCAGCTATCGGCTGCCGTCGCCGAAAGGCGGTTCCGAGGTCAATCGCGACAATCGCGCAGGAAGTAATCAGGCGTGCCGTGATCTACCTGATTATCGACCGGCTCACGATGCGGACGCTGTGGGCATTGTGACCGGGCGCTGTTTCTTGACAATGGAACGGACATCGCCGAACGATTGCTGCTGGCCGCGGCCGACGAGCCTGGTCGGCCCGACCCCGCCGGGCCGCTCACGAATCGCGAATTCAAGGAGCGCCTTGGCTGCTGGACTGAGCTCAGACGCCTTGCCCCAGACCGCTCGAAGGCTGCGGGTCAGCGTCAGGCCTTCGACGTGGACGCGCACCAGTCGGCCTTCACGCAGGTCCCGGGCGGTGGACAGCAGGCTGAGGACGCCCGCACCGGCGCCCATCTCGACAGCTTCCTTGATCGCGGCGGTGGACGGGAGCTCGAGGTGGGCGTTGTTCTGCCACAGGTGGCCGAGCGCCTGGCGCAGGGTGTCGCGCGTGCCGAAACCCTTCTCGCGCAACACCAGCCGTCCTGCCGTGAGCTCCGAGGGGCTCAGTGGCCTCTGCAGGTTCGCCCACGGGTGCTCAGGACTGACCACGACGATCAGCTCGTCGCGGCCGACCACACAATGATGAAGATCTGGATAACGATCTGAATCACTCACGAATCCTAGGTCGACCTTGCCGGCCCGTACGTTTTCGATCACGGTGTGAAGGCATTCAGCCCGTATGGAGACGTCCAGTTCCGGAAATTGTGTGCGCAGCCCGGTCACCCAGCGTGGAATGAGGAACTCTGTCATCGTCAGGCAGCCGGAAATACGTAGTAAGCCGGATCCCTCGCCGTTCAGGGCAGCGCTACAGGCCATGAGTTGGGAAACAGCGTCGATCGCTGTCTGGGCCCACTTGGCCAGCGCAGCGCCGGCCGGCGTGAACTGCGATCCGGTCGTCGATCGCTCCAGCAGTCGTAGTCCGAGCCGACGCTCCATGGTCTGGATCCGGACGCTGACCGCAGGCTGTGACACACCGTGCTCGCGGGCCGCCTTGCCGAAGCTGCCCAGGCGGTTCACCGACAGCAGCAGTTCGAGATCGGTCAGTTGAGGTGACGCAGGGTGCAGGACCACGACGCAATCTCCCGTCCGGGCTGACTGGTGTCCTGGTGCATCGGTGCGCCAGGATCTGGTCTCGGTTGCCGCCTTGGGACCCTGCGGTCCCGGCCGGCCACGGGGGCCTGAACGGAGTGTGTGATGTACGGCATATCGGCGACCTCCATCCGCATCGGCGTCTGAAGGGCCTCTAAGCGAGTGCCGTGAGGACTACGTCGTCCGGATGCTCACTGAGGTAATCAGAAGGTTAACGGTGCAGGGAAGAGGTCCGGCAACGTCATTTTAGCAACCGCGGTGTGCAGAATCACACGAAGTCCAGGTCAGGATAGGGGCGACGGCTGAAAGCAGGCCTGCTGGCGGGGCTAGAGTAAGCCTTGCCTTACCGCTAGGGTCGGGAGCGTTCACCTGATCAGGTGTAGAGAGGGCCCATGAGCCGCGTTCGCGCAGACGACTTGCTGTATCTGCTCGCCCTCGCTCGGACCGGGCGGATGGTTGACGCGGCCCACCGGCTCGGTGTGGAGCACACCACCGTCTCCCGGCGGGTGGCTGCCCTGGAGAAGTCGATCGGGCGTCGCCTGGTGGACCGCACGTCCCAAGGGTGGTTGCTCACCGACGACGGCGAGGAGCTGATCGCCTATGCCGAGAAGGTCGAGTCAGCACTTCACAGCGTCGACCAGTTCGCGGTCAGCCCGCGAAGCCTGAGCCTGGGTGGGACCGTCCGCATCGCGGCCACCGACGGGATCGGGAGCACGGTGGTCGCCGAGGCGTTGGTCGAACTCCGGCGGGCACACCCGAGACTCGAGATCGAGCTGACAACGGCGACGCGCAGGTTCGATGTCACGTCGCAGGACTACGACGTAGCGATCACCCTGCAGCGCCAGCACAGCCAACGCCTCGCGGTATCGCGGCTGACCGACTACTCCCTCGGCCTCTACGCGACCGGCAGCTATCTCGAAACCCACCCTGCGGTGCACCATCGTGAGGACCTCGCCAACCACGCTCTGGCGTGGTACATCGACTCGTTGCTCGATATACCCGAGCTCGACGTCTTCGACACCAGTGTTCTGCCCCAACGTCGCGCCCTGCGCAGTTCCAACATCTTCGGCCAGATCAGCTTCGTCACCGCGGGTGGTGGCATCGGCCTGTTGCCCCTGTACCTGGCTTCGCGGTATCCGGAACTCCAGCGTGTCCTGCCCGACCATGTGTCGGTGCGGTTGACGTTCTGGCTGGTCACCCGCAAGCAGTCGCTGGGGCTGGCCCGCGTGCAGGCCGCGATCGAGTGCCTGACGCGATACGTCGGGTCGATGCAGCACCGCTTCCTCTTCTGAGCGGCCACTGCTGTCGCCAGATATCGGGCCGGACCTCGGTCCGTCCCGCCGGTGGTTCGTGGCGGCGATTCGGCTCGGTTATGACGCCATGCGTCGTGGCCAACTACCGGGGGTGTACCGGCACTGGCACGGTAGTAACTACGGGCCATGGCATGCGATTAACGGAATCCGTGACGCTGTGGCTCGGTATGAGAAATTGGACCCCGGGCGCGTACGCAGGTGGGTCTGTGCGCGACTCCGGCACTGGACGGTGCCGGCTGAACGGAGGATCAGGACTGATGGCTACGGTTGTTCGAGCTCGGTCTTTGGTTGCGCAAGCGCAGTCGACGGCGTTGAGTATCATTGATACCGATGTGCATGAGCGGGCTGAGTTGCGGGCATTGCTGCCGTATCTGGCTCCGCAATGGCGGAAGTACATCACAGACTTCGGGTGGCAGCCGGAGCGGCTGCTGCCGTTTGCGCAGTTCTCTGCGGGTGGGCTGGACCGAGAGGACGCGAAGCTGCCGGACGGCCGTCCGGGGGGGTCGGAATTATCGTTGGTGCGTACGCAGTTGCTCGATGCGTACGACATCGACTTTGCGGTGCTGACGGGGTGGTTGGACGCGTCGGCGTTGGCGCCGGCGTGGCCGGAGTTCAAGACGGCGTTGATGTCGGCGTACAACGACTGGCAGTTGGAGAACTGGGTCGAGAAGGATCCCCGGTTGCTGGGGTCGGTGCATGTGAACGCGCACGATCCGATCGGCGCGGCCCGGGAGATCGACCGGATCGGCTCGCACCCGCGGATGGTGCAGGTGATCCTCTATATCGGGGACAAGGCGTTCGGTGATCCGTACTACCACCCGATCTACGAGGCGGCGGTGCGGAACAATCTGCCGGTGGGTATTCACCACAGTGAGAACTCGCCGACGGCGTTGGGTTACCACCGCTATTTCGTGGAGTGGCACACGTTGGTCCCGCAGGTGTTCATGTCCCAGATGGTGAGTTTGATCTTCAATGGGGTGTTCGACAAGTACCCGGAATTGAAGGTCATCATGATCGAGGGTGGGACGACGTATGTGCCGCACCTGATGTCGCGTGCGGATCAGCAGTACAAGGAGTTGCGGTCTGAGGTGCCGTGGGTGAAGCGGATGCCGTCGGACATCATGCGGGCGCATTTCCGGTTCGCTACCCAGCCGACCGAGGAGATGACGGCGCCGGAGTTCCTGCGGATGATCGATCAGCTCGGCTCGGAGGACATGTTGTGTTTCTCCACCGACTATCCGCACTGGGATTTCGACTCGCCGTGGGAGGCGCTGCCGGGTGGGCTGCCGGAGAGCTTGCAGCGCAAGATCTTCTACCAGAATGCGCAAGATCTCTATCCGAAGATGCCCGCCCTCCGTGCGCGCTGAACCACTCCACACGCTCACCGAGGTTGGGAGACAACCGTGAAGCAAACTGTGTGTCACAAGGACGAGCTCGCCCCCGGTCAGATGAAGGCGGTTCAACTGGGCCCGATCCGGGTCGTCGTCATCCGGGCGATGGACGGATCGCTGCACGGGCTGGCGGCGAAGTGTCTGCACCAGGGCGGACCGCTCGAGTACGGCAAACTCTATGACCACACGGTCGCCAGCGCTGAGGTCGGCGAGTACGTGATGGATGCCGGTCGGGACATCCTCAAGTGCCCCTGGCACGGCTACGAGTACGACATCCGGACCGGCCAGACCGTGTTCGACGAGACCCGATGCCTGCAGACCTTCGTCAGTCGAGAGGAAGGCGACCAGATCACGGTGGAACTTTCCCAGCCGGCCGCCGCGCAGGTATCTGTCTGAGGTGATGTGCGGTCGATCCACGACCGGTCCCCAAGGCGCCCCGCCTCGACCCGCTTGGGCGGGTCGGGGCGGGATGACAGCTTCCTGATCCCGGCACTCGATGAACCACTGAACTGGAGCAGCACGAGATGGCCACCGAACAGACGCAGCAGAAGCTCAAGAAGATCACGATCCCGTCACTCGACGAGAAGAAGCGCAACGGCGAGCCCATTGTGCAGATGGCGATCTACGACTACCGGTCGGCCGTCATCGCCGACCGAATCGGCGGGATCGACATCATGTGTGTCTCGGACACCGGAGGCATGATCCTCTTCGGCCATCCGACAACGACTTCGGTGACGTTCGACGAGGTCATGAGCATGACGAAGGCTGTCTCGCGGGGATCGAAGTACGGGCTGCGAATGGTCGACATGCCGTTCTGGAGCTTCCACGTCTCCGCGGGCCAGGCTGTCGAGAACGCCGGCCGTTTCGTCTCGGAAGGTGGCGCCGAGGTGATGAAGTGCGAGGGCAACCAGCATCACGCGCCCGCCATCGAGGCCATCGTCAAGGCCGGGATCCCGGTGCAGGGCCATATCGGCGTCACCCCGATGCGTATGCCGCAGCTCGGCGGATTCCGTGCGCAGGGAAAGACAGCCGACCGGGCCAAGGAACTCGTCGACGACGCGTGGGCCATGGTTGACGCCGGGTGCTTCTCCATCCTGTGTGAGGTGACCACCGACGAGGTCGCCCATTACCTGGCGGAGACGCTTCCGGTCCCGGTGATCTCATTGGGTGCCGGCAGCCGCAGCGATGGTGTTCACATCATCACCAGCGACCTTTTCCACATGTACGAGGAGCACACCCCTCGGCACTCGAAGATCTACTTCGACATCATTCCGGTGTTCGAGAAGGTGTTCAAGGACTACCGTGACGAGGTCCGGGAGCGCGTGTATCCCGGGCCCGAGCACACCGTTTTCATGAAGGAAGAGGAGCGGAACAAGTTCTACGAGCTCATGGCCGGGAGTGAGCGGGGCTCGTCCACTGGTCGGTGAGCGTGTAGGGGGCCGGACGCAGCACTGGTGAGGGAGGCACAGCGATGGCAAGCCCGGCGTTGGATGGTGACGTAGGTGGCGACACCGCCGAGTTCGTCGAGGTCTGCGGGGTCGACGAGCTGAAGGACGGGGAGAAGCTCGGCTTCGACATCGACGGTCAGCGGGTGCTTCTCGCGCGTGTTTCCGGCACCTATTACGCGATCGGCGGTGTCTGTACCCACGAGCGTGCGTTCCTCGACGAGGGCGCGATCGTGGACAACGTCGTGTACTGCCCGCTGCACTACAGCTCATTCGACCTCCGAACGGGCTGCGTGCTCGGTCCTCCCGCTGACAAGCCGAGTCCGACCTTCGGGGTACGAGTCGAGAACGGCTCGGTACTGGTATCGGTGTTGCCGATGGTGTTGCAGGAGCAGGAACAGGACCCCGATGTGCGCCTCGAGCTCGTCGAGCGGGCGTCGTCGCCGCAGTCCCGGATCTTTGAGCGGATCGACTCCCTGACCTGGCTGCAGCGGGCCGCGGACCGGTTCACCGGGATCGCCACCCCGGTCCGCGCAGCGCTCGCCCCGCGGGGCCTGTTCGACCTGTTGCACGGTCGGTGGCTCGGCCACGCGTTGCACCCTGCCCTGTCCGACCTACCGATCGGGTTCTGGGGCAGCTCGGTGTTGCTCTACGCCTTCGGGCTGCCGTGGCCGGCTGTGCTGCTGAGCATGGCCGGCATCGCGAGCGCGCTGCCGGCCATGGCGACCGGGCTCGCCGACCTCACAGTGACCGATGGACACGACCGGCGTGTCGGGGTGCTGCACGGGCTCCTCATGACGCTGGCGTTCGTGGTCCAGATCGGCTCTCCCGTCGCCTACTTCGCCGGCGCACCGCTGGTCGCAGCGCTCATCGCCGGCTTCAGCTTCGTGCTGACCATCGGCGGCGCGTTCTTCGGCGGCCATCTCGTCCTCGCCCGCGGCGCGATGGTCGACCACACGGTGTGGCCGGCTGCCACATCCGATTGGCGACGCACCATCGAGGAGTCCGGGCTGGCCGAGGGCAAGACGGCCGTAGCCGAGGTCGACGGCCGGAAGGTTCTGCTCTACCGCTCACCCGGGGACGGGCGGATCTCGGCGATCGAGGACGCGTGCAGCCACGCGAGTGGACCGCTGTCACTCGGAAAGGTCTGCGACGGGATCGTCACCTGCCCGTGGCACGACTCGCGGTTCCGACTCAGCGACGGCGCGGTCGTCCGGGGCCCGGCGACCTTCCCACAGCCCGTTCTCGAGGTGAGGGTGGCCGCCGGTTGGATCGAGGTCCGGCCGTGCACGAGCGCGCACTGAGGACCATGAGCGGTTCGCGGCGGGGTGCAGCGTGACCGTTTCCGGCGCAGCCGAGATACTTGAGGACGCCACTCGATTCCTCGCCGGGTTGACCGCGTCGTCTACTACTTCGCTGCGCGCGGGAGCCGGGATGACGCGGGTTCGCGCCCTGCTCGAGTCGGTCGGGAATCCGCAGGACGAGTTCCGCGCGGTGCACGTCGCGGGAACCGCAGGCAAGGGATCGGTCGTCGCGTTCGTGGCAGGCATGCTGGCCGCCCATGGCTTCAGGGTCGGGGCACACCTGTCGCCCCACGTCCGGAGCGTGTGCGAGCGGTTCCAGCTGGACGGACGTCCGACGGAGCCCGAGCTCGTCGCACGCGAGCTCGATCGGCTGGTCGCACCGATTCGCGCGTTGGAAGGATCACCCGATGGGTGTCCGACGTACTTCGAGGTGACGACTGCTCTGGCGTTCGGGCTGTTCGCGCAGCAGAGCGTCGACTATGCCGTGGTGGAGACCGGACTGGGCGGGCTCCTCGATGCGACGAACACGATGGGCCGATCCGACAAGCTGGCGGTCGTGACGGCGATCGGCCTCGACCACACCGAGGTCCTCGGTGACACGCTCACCATGATCACCGCGCAGAAGGCGGGAATCATGCCTGTGGGCGGTTGTGCCATAGCCATGATGTCGGAGGTCGACGAGGTCAACCGCGTCCTCGCGGACGAGGCCGCCCGGAGGTGTTGTGAGCTCGAGATCGTCGACCCGGCCGAGATCGCCCATGACATCGCCTGCGGCGCCGATGGCCGGTGGACCTTCTCCTACTCCGGTGCTCGACGACTGACGGGCCTGAGATCGGGGCTGGCCGGCCGGCATCAGATCGGCAACGCGGTGATCGCGCTGCGCGTACTGGAGAGGCTCGCCCGACGGGACGGGTGGACGCTACGTCCCGAGGCGGTCCACCACGGTCTCAGCCGGACGGTCCTGCCAGGGCGCTTCGAACGCTGCTACTGGCGCGACCACGAACTGGTCCTCGACGGTGCACACAACCCGATGAAGCTGACGGCATTGAGATCCACCCTGCAGGACCTGTTTCCCGGTCGCCGCTTCGTGTGGGTGCTCGCCCTGAAGCGGGACAAGGATGTGCAGGCGGCACTGGACGTCATCGCGCCGGTCGCTTCTGCCGTCGTGGCAACGCAGTTCACGACTCCTGGCGGGGATCATCCCCCGCTGAGCTCGTTCCCGGCGCCGCTGCTCGCGGCGGCTGCGCTTCGCGCAGGCATTGAGCTCGTCCGTACGGCGCCTGATCCGATGACCGCTCTGGACCAGGCCGTCGCACTGTCGCCTGCGGACCGACCGGTCGTGCTGGCCGGGTCCTTCCACCTGGTGTCTGCCGTCGAGACTTCGGTGGACCGATGACTCCTAGGCAGCCCGGTGGAGCGATCTCGCCGTCGTACGACGCAGCTGATCCGCTGGGCGACGGCGACGGCCCCTGGGCCCGATTCGACGATCTGCGCGCCGGCACCGCACTGCTCTGCCCCGCGCCATATCACGTCCTGACCGCCGAGACGCCTGCCGAGGTCGCACCCGTGCTGGCCGAGGTGGACCGGGCGACCCGGCAGGGTTGCTGGGCCTTCGGCTTCGTGGCCTACGAAGCTGCGTCCGGGCTCGACGAGCGCCTCGTCACCCACCCGCCGGCAGCCGGGCTTCCGCTGGTGTGGTTCGGGCTCTGTGCGGAGCCCGTGCAGGTACCGGTGATCGCGCCGGCTGCGCCCGGCGGCCGCGACTACCGGGCCGAGAGGTGGAGTCCCTCCTGGGAGCCGGCGGACCACCGCAGGGACGTGGACCGGGTCCGGGAGCACATCGCCGCAGGCGATACCTACCAGTGCAACCTGACCGTTCGCCTGAACTCCCGCATCTCGGGTGACCTCGGCCGCCTCTATGCCGACCTGGCGCTCCGACAACGCGGCTCGCATGCCGCCTACCTCGATCTGGGCAGGTTCGTGGTCGCCAGCGCCAGCCCGGAGCTCTTCTTCGAATGGTCCCGCGACCGGCTGACGATGCGGCCCATGAAGGGCACCGCTTCCCGCGGCCGGGATCTGACCGAGGACCGCATGCAGGGTGATCAGCTGCGGAGCAGCGCCAAGGAACGGGCCGAGAACATCATGATCGTCGATCTGATGCGGAACGACGTCGCCCGGATCGCGAAGGTCGGGAGCGTGTCGGTGGCGTCGCTCTGCTCGATCGAGCGCTACGAGACCGTCCTGCAGCTCACCTCCGAGGTGACGGCCGAGCCGCGGCCCGAGGTGGGCCTCCTGGACGTCTTCCGTGCGCTGTTTCCCTGCGGTTCGATCACCGGTGCGCCGAAGGTACGGACGATGGAGCTGATCCGCGAGCTCGAGGACAGCCCCCGTGGTGTCTACTGCGGGGCGATCGGCCTCGTCGCCCCGCCGGGGGCTCCGGTACGTGCCAGGTTCAACGTCGCGATCCGCACGGTCGTCGTGGACCGCTCGACCGGCCGGGCCGGCTACGGCACCGGGGGAGGCATCACCTGGGGCTCCGAACCTGCGGCCGAGCATGCGGAGCTGCTGGTCAAGTCGTCCATCCTCGACAGCCGATACGAGGATTTCCAGCTGCTCGAGACGATGGCGTACCGGCGGGCCACCGGTATCGGCAACCGGGTCCGGCATCTCGAGCGCATCGCGGCCTCCGCGGAGTACTTCGGCTTCGCCTTCGACGTCACCACGGCCGAACGCGACCTAGCGTTGGCCGTTGCCTCGGTCGACACGGCCATGGTCCGGCTCCGGCTGGATCGATCCGGCGCCATCGCTGTCGATCTGGCGCCACTGCCCGCCCGCCCGGATCGGCCGCTGACCCTGGCCGTCGACGTCGTCCCCGTCGACTCCGCGGAGCGCTGGCTCTACCACAAGACGACCCTGCGCGACCCCTACACGGCCAGGAGGCGGCGACATCCCGACGCCGACGACGTGGTGATGTGCAACGAGCGCGGTGAGCTCACCGAGTCGACGACCGCCAACCTCGCCATCCACCTCGACGGGCGGTGGTGGACCCCCCCGCTGTCCTCCGGGTGTCTGCCCGGGGTCGAGCGCGGCCTCCTCCTCGACCGTGGTGTTCTGCGCGAGCGGGTTCTGCGACCCGCCGCGCTGTACAGGGCCGACGCCGTCGCGGTGGTCAGCTCCTTGCGCGGCTGGCGCAGGGCGGTCGGTCCCGGGAGCAAGCCCGGCGACCGGGACCTGCGCACCACCCACTCGGTATCCGCGACCCCATCGGACGTCCGACATCCGGTAGTGCGATCGGGCAGCGCGTGAGTTCAGCCGTTGAGGTCACCGGAGTGCCCATGTTCCTTCTCCGGCCACCTGTCGAGGGACCCGGGAGGGTGAGGTGGACGTGTACCCGGGGGCCGAATACCAGCCGTGGTCCGCTATCGCGACTGCTTATGGGCCATTCGACCTGCTTTTCTCGCGGCCCTCTCCGGTCGCCGGCGGCCTACGGTGTGCCGCAGCCGAGTCAAGGTCGACAGGCTTCCCGCAGCCGAATGTGCATGGTGACTGAAGCGGCTGTCGGCAATCCAGAGGTAGCGGAAGTGATCATCGGGAGAGGCACCGATCCCTCGGCAGATAACAGTTCATTCGACACAGGGAGTTGTCTGAGATGACGAGCGATATCGTGCCGGTCGTGCCGGTCAAGCCGGTAAAGCCGGTCAAGCCGACGGAAGTAGACAGTTCGACCCGTGTGTCGTTCAAGCAGTCCATGCTGGTCGCCCTGGCGGCGGGGGTGGGCTACGGGTTCGATTCCTACGCGGTCAACATCTACGGGCTGGTCCTGCCCGCCATCAAGGATTCGCTCGGGGTGAGCCTGAGCGTGCTGGGAATAATCGGCTCGATCTTCCTCGTCGGCTACACGGTGGGGACCGTCGCTTTCGGTGTCGCGGCGGACCGCTACGGCAGGCGCGACACGATGGGCATCTCGATCCTGATATACGGCATCACCACGTCGCTGGCGGGGTTCACCTCCAACCTGTACCTCTTCGCCGGCCTGCGGTTCCTGACCGGAGTCGGCGGGGCCGGCGAGCTGGCAGTCGGGGCGCCCTACACCGCGGAGATGTGGCCGGCCAAGGTCCGGTGCCTCGGTACCGGTGGAATCATGTTCTCGCTCTACTCAGCGGGGTACATCCTGGCCGCCGGGACGGCGCTGGTGGTCGTTCCGCGCTGGGGCTGGCAACTGACCTTCATCCTGGCTGCGATTCCCGCGGTACTCATATTCGTGTTCCGCCAGTTCCTGCAGGAGTCGGTGCGTTTCACAGTCGCGAAGCTGGAAGCCAAGGCCGCCCTCGCGCGGAACGAGGCGCCGCCGGAGAAGCTGAAGATCTGGGCGATCCCGGAGGCCCGCAGGCGAATCTACATCGGCTGGCTGATCTACAGCGCGAACGCGTTCGGCTACTGGGGAATGACCTTGTTCCTCACCACGTACATGGTCCAGAGGTTCGGCGCCACGCCGGCCGAAGCGATCTTCTACGCCATGATGTTCTACGTCGTCCAGTTCGTCTTCTGCTACGTGGGTGCGGGCCTGGCCGACCTCGTCGGACGGCGGCCGGCGGCGATCGGTGGTGCCCTGTTGATGATCGCGGCCACGATCCTGGGCGCGACCACGGACGACTTCTCGACGTACCTCGTCTACGGGGCGCTGACGATCGGACTGCTGGGCTGGCTCTGGGCGATCGGTGACACCTACATCGCTGAGTTGTTCCCCACCGAGATCCGCGGTACGGGCTTCGGGATCGCGGTCGGGGGCGGCCGAGCCGTGTCGATCGCGGCGCCGTTCATCATCGGCTGGGCGATCACCGCCTACGGTCCCTCGGTCCCCTACCTGGCGATGTCCGGGCTGTGGATCCTGACGATCGTGGGGTACTGGATGGGGCCGGAGACGGCCGGGAAGGAACTGGAGGAGACCGGAGCGCTCGCATAGAGCCCCCGATGGGCGGGTCGACGGGTGTCAGGGCGACGCTCGGACCCGATACATACGGCGACGTGAAGTGAGGCCGGGCAGGTGCCCACCGACGTACTGGACCTGTTGCTCGGGTCTGCTCCCGCCGTCGTGCTGGCAGGCGTGCTGGTGCTGGTCGTGGCGGGCTTTGTCCAGGGCCTCACCGGGCTGGGGTTCGCCGTCGTCTTCACGCCGTTGTTCGTACTGATCGTGCCTCGTCCGCGCGAGGTGGTGCTGCTGTCGTTGCTGCTCGGTGCGGTGCTGAGCATCGGCGTGCTCATCCAGTGCCGCCGGCACCTGCAGCTACGGCGGAGCTGGCCGCTGTTGGCCGGCGCGACCGTCAGCACCCCGGCGGGCATCGCGGTGCTCGCGATCCTGTCGGCCAGGGCGATGATGCTGGCTATCGCGGTGCTCGCGCTGGCGGTCGCGGCAGTTGGACTTGTCCGGCTGCCGCGACCGATCCGGCACGAGCCCGCGGCCGTGGCGGCCGCCGGGCTCCTCGGCGGGTTCCTCAACGGGAGCACCAGCATGGGGGGATCGCCGCCCGCACTGCTCGCGTCGATCCAGCAGTGGCCGATCCCGTACAGCCGTGCCGCTCTTGTCGCGTTCAACCTCGTCAGCTACCTGCTGGCACTGGCCGCAGGGCTGCTCACCGGGGTCGCCGATGCCGCCTTCGTGCTGAGCGGTCTGTGGCTGCTCCCGCTGGCCGCGCTCGGGAGTCTGATCGGGACTATGGCGGCACCTCGCCTGTCGCGCGTGGTGTTCGCACGGGCGCTGGTCGGCGTCGTCGGTGTGTCGGGAGTGGTCGGTCTGATCTCGGCCATGCGACCGTGACGACGCCGCGTCAGCCCACCCGGCACGACGGCTCACGGCCCGGCGAGTACCGACTCATACACCGGATCACCACCGAGGTGGCCTGATCGTCGGCGACTTCGATCGCACGCCAATATTCGGAAACCCGAGAAATCTGGATACACCCGAATCTCCACCGCGATCTCCACAAGCTTGGCGACGACGGCCCTCGGCCCAGCCGGCGACGAGATAGCCGACAAATAAGCCGTCCCAGTAAATCAGTTGGCCAGTGCGGTGAGCAAGGAGTCGGGCCTTCGGTTGAAGGATGCCCTCATAAGGCTCGTTTATGACCCGGGGTCGGACGCAGCCAGCGATTGCCGAATGTCCTGAAACGGTCCCGCACACCCGACCGAACTGGCGGTCGATGCCTTCTGATCGATAGTGCGGCCGCTCATTCCTCCCGTGCTACCGCTCGCACGGACGTCGGTGCCGCTCACCACGGGTCTGTTGCCCACGTCACACGTCAGAGTTCATCGTCATCTCACTGCACACGGACCGTGAGGGCTTGAGACACGCGACAGCGGTCGGACTCGCGCCGACTGAGGGTGAGGGAGGCGGTGGATGTGACCTCGATCAGTGTTCCGGCCACGTCAGACGTTCACGGGTCAGAAGACGTTGCTCAATCTTTCCGGGAGGTGATGGGCCGGTACGCGACGGGAGCGGCGATCGTCACGGCCACGTGGCAGGGAAAGTCGCACGGTCTCGCAGTGAACTCCCTGGCCTCGGTCTCGCTGGACCCACCGCTCGTTCTGTTCTGCCCTGACAAGCGCTCCGATACCTGGCCGGCTATTCGGGATGCCCGCCATTTCGGGGTCAACATCCTGGCTCGCGGGCAGGACCAGCTGTGTCGGCAGTTCGCCCGTAAGGGCGCGGATCGATTCGCCGGCATCAGCTACCGGCGCTCCGCCCGGGGCTGCCCGGTACTGGCCGAGACACTCGCCTACCTCGAATGTGAGATTGATCAGGTAGTCGACGCCGGCGACCACTTCATCACGACGGCTCGAGTTCTGGACATGGTGGCCGGCAGCAGCCTCCATCCTCTTGTCTTCTATCGAGGTAAGTTCCACCGGCTTGAAGACCTCGATACGAGCGCGACGGTTCCGCTACATCGGGCAAGTGGAGATGAATCGGAGAGAAGAATGCCTGGAGACAACGACAGCGGCGCTTCGGTCGCCGCACCGGACGCATTGGTCACGGGGCCGAAGATCAAGGCTGTCCGCAAGGAGACCAAGGCCGGCACGCTGGACTGCCGGAAGGCACTCGAGGAAACCGGTGGAGATGTCGCGAAGGCCGTTGAGTATCTACGTGAGAAGGGGTTGGGAGGGCCCAAGAAAGTCTGGACCTGACCTTACCCACCGACCCTGACCAAGTCCGAGTTGTAGCGCCGTCGGCGCCTGGAGATGGAGCACCTAGATGCCCCCGAGCTACCCGCCTCTTCCCAAGAGCAAGCTGCAGCGCTCGCACTGGTTCGAGAAGTCCGCCGATGAGATCCAGTTCGCATACTGGGTGCCGAACATCTCCGGCGGTCTCGTCATCACGACGCTGCCGATGGATACGCAGTGGGACCACGAGTCCAACGCACGCTATGGGCAGATCGCCGAGGCGAACGGCTTCGCCACGGCGCTGGCCCAGACCCGGTGGTTCGCCAGCTACGGCGCCGACCACCAGCACGAGGCGTTCGTCATCAGCTCGTACATCCTGGCCAAGACCTCGACGCTCGAGGTGATCACGGCTTGTCACCCCGGCCTGTGGCACCCCGGTGTCGTATCGAAGGTACAGGCGACCCTCGACGTCGTCAGCGACGGTCGCACGTCGATCAACATCGTCAGTGGCTGGTTCAAGGGCGAGTTCACCGGCTACGGGGAGCCGTGGCTCGAGCACGGCGAGCGATACCGCCGTTCCGAGGAGTTCATCCGCATCATGAAGGGGATGTGGAACGAGGATGAGTTCACATTCTACGGTGACTTCTATACCATCGACGGCGCTCCGATGCTACCGAAGCCGGTGCACCAGCCGCTGGTTTTCCAGGGCGGGAACTCAAAGGATGCGCGGCGGATGGCCGGCCGCGTATCGGATGTTCTGTTCATGAACGGAAATACGAACGAGGGCTTCACGAACATCATCAACGACACTCGAATGGCAGCTCGCGCCTCGGGCCGCGACGAGAGCGATATCCGATTCGGGGCCAACGGCTTCACGATCGTCCGGGACACGGAGCAGGAGGCCGTCGATACCCTCCGCGACATCATCGTGAACGCCGACGTGGAAGCTGTGAAGGGATTCGGCGAGGCCGTGAAGAACGCGGGCCAATCCACGAGCGACAAGGAAGGCATGTGGGCGAACTCCGGGTTCGAGGACCTCGTGCAGTACAACGACGGCTTCAAGACGGGCCTGATCGGCACCGCTGACCAGGTGGCGGACCGCATCATGGAGCTCAAGGAGCTCGGGGTCAATATCGTGCTCTGTGGATTCCTGCACTACGACTGGGAGCTGGAGAACTTCGGCAAGAAGGTCATCCCGCTTGTTCGCGAGCGCGAGGAAGCCCTGAAGAAGGGTCGGAAGTCCTTCGCGGTCAGCAACGCCTGACCCGGAGCGCGGCAGGGCGCATCCGATCACGGCGGAGCCAGACACAGGATGGATGAGGGATGAAACTGCTCGGGGTCTCGGCAAGCCCGTCGATCGGATCGAAGACCATGATCGCTCTGATGACGGCGATGGAGTACGTTCGGTCGGTCCATCCTGATGTCACGACGGAGATCGTCAACATCCGAGAATACGACGTGATCTTCTGCGATGCGCGGAATCCTGACCTCTACGAGGGTGATACCCGCATCGTGATAGACAAGGTCGTCGAGGCAGACGCCCTGATCATTGCGACACCAATCTATCGCGGGTCGTACACGGGGATTCTCAAGAATCTTGTCGACGTACTGCCGAACAACGCACTGCAGGGTAAGGTCGTCGGGCTCATTGCGACCGCGGCATCCGACCACCACTTCCTTGCGATCGAACATGCACTTAAGCCGCTTATCGGTTACTTCTACGGACATCCGGTCCCGGGTGCCGTCTATGTACAGAACGAGCATTTTGCTGCAGGCAAGCTCGTGGACGCGGGGATTAATGAGCGCCTGTCACAGCTTGCCGCCGCGGTGGTGGGCCTCAGTGGATTCGGGGCCCCTGAATTTGTGGGCGCTGATCGTCCGATCATGATCCGCAAGACCCTGGCGGACACCTAGAGCCAGCCCGTCCTGGGGCCTCTGCCGTCAAGGCGGCATGGCCAGGAATACAAGGAGAAGCAATGCAACCCGAAAATCTGAATGTTGTCATCGACGGCGAGCGTTATCGTACCGCGCTGTCGTACCTGCTGGCGGACGACGGAACAGGGACGTTCCTGTATCGCGCCCTGAACTCAAACTATTTCGTCCAGCGGCAGGGCGATCGCAACACCGTCGACACCCTGGGACAGGCACAGGCGGAGGAGATGTACCAGCGACTGCCGAACAAGCAACAGAGCTTTGTCGCGGCGTTCCCGAAGGGTAATGGTGGAGTCGGCCTCAACACGGTCAGTTCCTATGATGACGATGATGAGAGGGAACGCCTGGCAGCGTCCAGTAGCTAGTGCTCCAGGGGGACGTCGGGCCGGCTGGCTGATAGTACGAATCGTGCGAAGGAGAGACCGATGACGGCTGTGCAGCAGAGTTCCGACGACCTCATGGCGACGGACCACGTGACGCGGGAAGAGGTCGGGCTCGCGACGCGGAACCACGGGTTTCTGCTCGAGGCCTTGAGGTACCCCGTCACGCCGGTGGGAATGCATTATCTCCTCACCCACTACGACGTCCCCGCGGTTGACCCGAACACCTGGGTACTGGAAGTCGGCGGCTGCGTCGGGGAGCCCGTGCGCCTCACGCTGGACGACATCCGAGCACTGCCGCGGGTGACTCAACGGGTCACCATGGAGTGCGCCGGCAACGGCCGGATGGGGTTGATACCCCGTCCGCTGAGTCAGCCGTGGGGAGTCGAGGCGGTCGGGACCGGGGAGTGGACCGGCACCCCTTTACGGCCGCTGCTCGAGAGCCTCGGTGTGCTCGACACAGCGGTGGAGGTTGTCTTCACCGGCCTTGATGTCGGGGTCGAGATGGAGATCGAGCAGAACTACGAGCGCAGCCTGGAACTCGCCGACGCGTTGCGCGATGAAGTGATGCTCGCCTACGAACTCAACGGGCAACCGCTCCCGCCGCAGCACGGTTTCCCGCTCCGGCTGATCGTGCCCGGCTGGTATGGCATGGGCAATGTGAAGTGGCTGTCGGGCATCACGGTCGTGGACCAGCCGTTCGAGGGCTACCAGCAGTCGCACGCCTACAGGATCCGGATGGAACCCGACCAGTCGGGTACGCCGCTCAACAGAATCCGGCCCCGCGCCCTGATGATCCCGCCGGGCGTTCCCGACTTCTTCACCAGGAAGCGCACTGTGGCAGCGGGGGGAACGGTGCTCCAAGGGCGTGCGTGGTCGGGGTTCGGCCCGATCCAGCGTGTGGAGGTCACGACTGACGGTGGTGCGACGTGGGTCGACGCAGACGTTGAGTCACCGATCGACCAGTACGGCTGGGTAGGTTGGACCTGCGACTGGGAGGCGCTGCCCGGCCAGTATCAACTCGGGTGCCGGGCTTCCGACGTGCAGGGGAACCGACAGCCGCTGCTGCCTGAGTGGAACCTCGGCGGGTACGCGTGCAACGCAGTGCAACAACTCGCCGTGGTCGTGAAGGGGTAATTACGCCCGTGAGGTTCGCAAGCTCTTCGTAAGGCAGCCCTTGGCATCAGTGCCGGACCATCTCGGCACTGCAATGCCTTTCATCGAATGTTGCTGTTCAGGCAACACGAGAGCTCAGGTGATCGTATGGCATACGCCGTCCTGCTCATGATCGGTGGCACCCTGCTCATCAACGGCCTGGCCGTTCTGGGTTACGTGGAAGGAAATGGCGCCGCGATTTTCAATATCTTCACCGGCGTACTCGGCACGGTGACCCCGTTCTACCTGCTGACACAGATCAACCCCGCCGGCTCCGCAGGCTATGACACGGTGCTGGCTGTCGCGCCGATGTGGTTGTTCGCACTGACGTTTCTGTGGGTTGGGATCAATTCGCTGACCAACCATACGTCGACCGGGGTGGGCTGGTACTGCCTATGGGTGGTTTTCGCAGCAGTCGGGTTCTCGCTCGTGAACTTCCTACGGTTCGATGCGTTCGGCGCAGGAATCATCTGGCTGAACTGGGCATTCCTCTGGGGTCTGTTCTGGTTGCTTCTCGCTCGTGGCAAGTCGCGGATCGCCGCGTTCACCGGGTGGGTCGCGGTGATCCAATCGGTCTGGACGGTCAGTCTGCAGGCCTTCCTGAGCCTTGTCGGTGGGTGGCAGGCAGTGCCTGACTGGGCCTTCGTCGCCGCCACAGTGGGAACGATCGGCCTCGCGCTCGCTCTGGCATCCCGGGTCCGTGCAACCGGGGACGGCGGGAGTCAGCTGGAGCGGGTGCCCGACGCGCCGCAGCGGGCAACGGTGGCGGCCGGGTAGAAGCGGCAACCCGATAGCGACAGGCCCGTCGACGCCGACCCCTGCCGCAACACGATGACGCGGACGTCCCGCCCCACCTGGGGCAGGGCGGCCGCGTCGTCGCGTATGCATGCATTGTCGAGTTCGGGGTTCAGCGGCGGGGATCTCCGGCGGGTGCGCCGGCGTTCGAGCTGCACGGATCAAGCTCAGTAGCCCGACGTTCGGCGATTCTGGCCATAGGGCGCTGTTATGAGCTCATATACCGTCCCGGGCTAGTGCGGGCAACCCCACACTGAGAGCCTGATGGTGTGTTCCAATGCGCAGATCAATAATAGTTTTGAAGATCAGGAGAGGGCCTCGTGGCGACGGTTGTTCGAGCTTGGCCCTTGGTTGCGAAAGTGCAGTCGACGGCGTTTCTCCACCGACTATCCGTACTGGGATTTCGTCTCGCCGTGGATGCGCTGTCGGGTGGGCTGCCGGAGAGCTTGCAGCGCAAGATCTTCTACCAGAAGGCGCAAGGGCTCTATCCGAGGATGCCGGCCCTCCGAACACGTGGGCCCGGCTACTGAGGGCTTGTCCAGGCTCGTGTCCGGGTCGGCTCCCGCCGCGGTCGATCGACCGGATTATAAAGGCGGCAAGGAGGCGGCAACCGTAATGGCGAGCATCGAAGAAGCAGTCGAGCAATTGCGCAACGGCGGTATCGTTGTTGTTCTGGACGACGAGGACCGGGAGAACGAGGGCGACCTGATCATGGCCGCGGAGCACGTCACCACCGATACGGTGGCCTTTTTCCTGGAGTACACGTCGGGGTTCCTGTGCACCGCTATCACCGGTGAGCGTGCAGATGAGCTCGGCCTCGGACCGATGGTCGTGGAGAACACCGAGAACCAGCGGACGGCATTCCTTACCAGCGTCGATTACTCGCTCGGTACGACGACCGGGATAAGCGCTGGTGATCGGGCTGCGACGATCCGGGCACTCGGTGACGCGGAGGTCAAGGCAAAGGATTTCGCCAGGCCTGGCCATGTGTTGCCGTTGCGGGCCCGCAACGGTGGCGTGCTCAAGCGGGCCGGCCACACGGAGGCCACCGTCGATCTCTGCCGGATGGCCGGCCTGACTCCGGCGGGACTGCTCTGTGAGCTGGTCACCGCTGACCGTCGCGGCATGATGCGGCGTCCGGAGATCGAGCGTTTCGCGAGCACCCACGGTCTACCGCTGATCACCACCGCCTCGCTGGTGCGGCATCGACGCATGACCTCGCGGCTCGTCGAGCGGTCCGGAGAAGCCGACGTCGCGACCGAGTACGGCGTCTGTCACGCGGTGGCCTACCGGGCCAGGGCCGACGGCGTCGAGCATCTCGCGCTGGTGTTCGGCGATGTGGTCGACGGGCGTGAGGTTCTCGTGCGAGTGCACAGCGAGTGCCTGACCGGTGACGTGATGGCGTCGCTACGGTGCGACTGCGGACCTCAGCTGCGGGCTGCCATGCAGAAGATCGCGACAATCGGGCGTGGAGTCGTGATCTACCTGCGAGGTCACGAGGGCAGGGGGATCGGTCTCGGCCATAAGCTCCGTGCATACGAGCTGCAGCTTCGGGGCAGGGACACGGTGGATGCGAACGTGGAGCTCGGACTACCCATCGACAGCCGTGAATACGGTGTGGGCGCCCAGATGCTCGCCGACCTCGGGGTGCAGCGCGTCATGCTGATGACGAACAACCCACACAAGTACGGCGGTCTCGCCGGCCATGGTGTGGACGTGGTCTCACGGGTCCCGCTGAACACACCCGTGACCGAGCACAACATCGCCTACCTCTCCACCAAGTCGAAGCGGCTCGGTCACGAGATCGATCTGCAGATGGGGAGGTCGTCGTGAGTTCGGCCGGCGAGAGCCTCGACGGAGCGCTGGAGGGCGAGTCCGAGCGCCAGATCGCACGTGCGTGGGAGCGGTTCGTGGCGGGGGAGGACCATGTCACCGGCGTGAAACCCGACATCGTGCGTTCGTGGTATCGGTGTCGAGAGCAGTATCGCGTCGATCCGAGCCTGTGCGAGGCCCCGGTTGCTCCCAGCCTCTCCGGGCACTTCTCGCTGTACGACGGCGTGTTCGCCGAGCTGGGTGGCAGCGCGGTATCCGTTCTGCACGAGGTTGAGAACCTCAACAGTGTTGTGACCGTCGCCGACGGGACCGGGCGCATCCTGGCGGCGTGGGGCGACCGTGCCACCCTCACCCGTGCGCGCGAGAGCAACCTGGCCCCGTTGGCGTACTGGGCAGAAGGCGCGAGCGGTACGAACGCGATCGGCACGGCGCTCGAGGCGCCGGGGACGGTGCTGATCCGCGGCGCTGAGCATTGGTGCCAGGGTTTCCAGAACTGGGTCTGCGCGGGGATCGCCGTGCGTGACGCGGTGACGGGCGAACCGGCTGCGGTCCTCAATATCTCCCGCTGGCAGAAGAGCCTGCCGGAAGCGGCGACGACGTGGCTGTCGGAAGGAGTCGCGGCCGCGAAGATCAGCCTCCGCCGGCGGGCAAGAGAGGCGGGTGCGGAGTTGGTCGCGGCCTTCGACCGGGCGCAGCAGCCGTCGCGCGGTGGACTGGTTGCTGTGGACCGCGCCGGCAAAGTGGTGGTCGCCGACGAGCAGGCCGGCCTGTACCTCGACGTCCCGGCATGTAGCCCGGCCCTGGAACCCGGCGCCAGGTGGGAGGCGGGGCTGACCGACCTGGCCCTCAAGGCATCGGATAACGGTCAGCGGGATTCGTCCTGGTTCTGCCACAGTCAGATCGCCACACACGTCACGAGCGAGCCGATCTCGGTAACCGTCCGTCCGGTGTTCTCCTCGCGGACCGTCATCGGGGCCCTGGTGTTCTTCGGTGTCCACGAGGGCGGGCGGCCGCAGGGGGCCTCCGCCCCGGAGCGCAACGACGGCCAGCCCCGCCGGATCGTCGCGGTCCGAGGCGAGCGGCTGGTCCTGCTGCGCCCGGCGGAGGTGTGCACCGCGGAGGCGGACGGCAATGACGTCTGGTTGAGTACTGACCGAGGTCGGCTGCAGGGCGCCATTCAGAGCTTGGACAAGCTCGAAGGGGAGTTCACCACGAGCGGCTTCCTCCGGGTGCATCGCCGGTTCCTGGTCAACCTGAATCGGGTCCGCGAGGTCGAGCGGGGGTTCAAAGGTGAGCTCTTCCTGATCATGGATACCCGGGGTAATGAGTCGGTCCCGGTATCCCGACGAAACGTTCCTCTGGTACGGCGAGCACTGGGCATCTGACTGCGCCGGTGGCTATGATCGGCCGCGCGTGATCGGGCCGCGCGAATTTCGTCAGCACATCATCGCGGGCGGTGCCGACGAGCGCCTGGATGCGCTGGTAGGGGTCGGTTGATCCGTACTCCTGAGCTACCGGGGGGCCCGGACGAAACACACTGCGGCCTTGTACAGGGTGGGCTTCGGCGATGCGGCTGACAGCAGAGTCTTTCAGGGCTGCCGGGGTGGGTTTATCTGCAGCGCCTGTGCGTAGATGTCGGCCGCTTATGAGGCCATTCGCCGTGGGTCACTACCACGCTGGTTCGCGGTATGTCAGCGTGTCTAGTGAGGAGCGCGGTGAGGGCGGCCAAGAGGACGTCGCCGTCGGCGTGTCGACTTCGCCATGGGGCTGCCGCGATGTCGTGAGCATCGGCTCTCGACGTCGCGGCTGCATTCACATGTCTTCGATGCCATGGCGTCACCTGGATTTGAAGGGGAGCAACACATGGCTTTTCCGTCAGACCTCGCTATCGCCCGGAAAGCGACACTCAAGCCATTGTTCGACATCGGTGACGCGATGGGGATCGGTAGCCATCTGCTCGAGCCCTACGGGGATAACGTCGCCAAGATCAAGCTCTCGGCGATCGAGGAGCTGAAGGACCGGCCCAGAGCCCGATACGTCGTGGTCTCCGCAGTGACTCCGACGCCGCTCGGCGAGGGTAAGACCACGACAACCGTCGGCCTGGGACAGGCCATGCGACACATCGGTCGCAGCGCGACTGTCGCCATCCGTCAGCCGTCGATGGGCCCTACCTTCGGTATCAAGGGTGGGGCCGCCGGAGGTGGATACAGCCAGGTCGTCCCGATGGAGAACCTGAACCTCCACCTGACCGGCGACTTCCATGCCGTCACCGCCGCGCACAACATGCTCAGCGCAATCCTGGACAATCATCTGTTCCAGGGCAACGAGGCCGGCCTCGACCCGCACAACATCACCTGGCGGCGCGTGATGGATGTGAATGACCGGGCCCTGCGGAATGTAATTGTGGGCCTCGGATCAAACATGGACGGTATTCCCCGTCAAACGGGCTTCGACATCACCGCGGCCTCCGAGGTAATGGCCATTTTCGCGCTGGCCAAGTCGGTTCAAGAAATGCGCGAGAGGCTCGGTCGTATCGTCGTCGGCTATACCCCGGACGGGAAGCCGGTGACTGCCGAGGAGATCGGCGGGGCGGGTTCCATGGCGGTCATCATGCGTGATGCGCTGAAGCCGAACCTCATGCAGACACTGGAGAACACGCCGGTGCTGGTGCATAGTGGGCCGTTCGGTAACATCGCGCACGGCAACTCCTCGGTGATGGCCGACCTGATCGGCATTCACACGGGCGATTTCCTCATCACCGAAGCCGGATTCGGTGCGGACATGGGCGCGGAGCGCTTCTTCAACATTAAATGTCGGGCCTCCGGGCTGACGCCGGACGCCGCCGTCGTCGTCACGACGGTCCGCGCACTCAAGGCGCACTCCGGCAAGCACAAGATCGTGGCAGGGCGGGCGCTGCCGGAGGCGCTGTTCAACGAGAATCCGGAGGAGGTGTTCGAGGGCGGGGCGAACCTCCGGAAGCAGATCGAGAACATTCGCCTCCACGGTGTCTCGCCGGTGGTGGCGATCAACGCGTTCCCCGGCGACCATGCGTCGGAGCACGACGCCATCCGGCAGATCGCTGAGTCCATGGGTGCGAGGTCGGCGGTCTGTACGAACTTCGTCGACGGGGGCCGCGGGGCCACCGAGCTTGCGGAGGCCGTCGCCGAGGCGGCGGAGGAACCCACGTCATTCAAGTTCCTCTACCCGGCCGAAGCGTCGCTTCGAGAGAAGATCGAGACCGTCGCAAAGAAGGTCTACGGCGCCGACGGGGTGGACTACGACATCAAGGCCGCGCGTCAGCTCGACAACTATGAACGCAATGGGTTCGGCAACCTCCCGGTGTGTATCGCCAAGACTCACCTGTCCATCTCGTCGGACCCGTCGCTCAAGGGTGCTCCGACCGGCTGGAGGCTGCCGGTGCGGGAGGTCCGCGCCTCGGTGGGCGCCGGGTTCATCTACCCGATCTGCGGTGATATGCGGACGATGCCCGGCCTGGGGTCGAACCCCGCGGCCCACTCCATCGACCTCGACGCCGACGGCAACATCATCAACCTGTCCTGATGCCGGAACGGGAACCCGCGACGATCGGGGTGCCGTCCTGGCTGGAGGCTCGCGGGCGAGACTGGTCACCGCGCGTCGATCGCACCCTCGTCGTCGGTGTGCTCAACGTGACTCCGGATTCGTTCTCTGACGGGCGGCCCGGGATGACGGTGACCGAGGCCGTACGTCGTGGCCTTCGACAGCTGCACGAGGGCGCCGATTTCATCGACGTAGGGGGGGAGTCCACCCGGCCGGGGTCGGCCCGGACACCCCTGTGCGAGGAGCTGCGGCGCGTCGTGCCTGTCGTCGCCGAGCTGGTGGCGGCGGGGGCCCGGGTCAGCATCGACACCACCCGGCGGGAGGTGGCCGAGGCAGCTGTCGCTGCTGGTGCCACGTTGGTCAACGACGTGAGCGGTGGTCGAGCCGACCGGTCGTTGCCGCGGTTCGTCGCGGAGTGTGGAGTGCCCTACGTCGTGATGCACTGGCGTGGCCCCAGCATCGACATGAACGATCGCGCTCGATACATCGACGTCGTTTCGGAGGTCGTCCACGAGATCCGGAGCAGCGTCGATGCCGCGGTCGCGGCGGGGGTTCGTCCCGAACAGATCATCGTCGATCCCGGGTTGGGGTTCGCGAAGTCGGCTCAGCACAGCTGGCAGCTCATCGCCCACCTCGACGAGCTGGCCGCGCTGGGCCGTCCGGTGCTCGTCGGGGCGTCGCGCAAGTCGTTCCTCGGAGGAACTCCCGTCGGGCCGGCCGGTCTGCGCCGGTCGGTGTCGGAGCGCGACGGCCTCACCGCCGTGCTGACCGGGATCCTCGCGGCAAGCGGAGTCTGGGCGGTGCGCGTCCATGACGTGCGCCGATCAGTGGAAGCGGTTCAGGTCGCTGCGGCGATCAGGAGCGCGGCGACGGGCCGTTCGGCGGTGCCGCTCTGCCGCGAGGTCGGCGATCGCGGCCGGTTGGAGGTGGCCCGATGACGTTGTCCGGTGACGGGTCAGGGGAACCCGGCCGACGGTGAGCCCAGTCGTGCCGGGACGGCCTCCGCTGTCCCGGTCCGCCTCGGGTTGTGGCGCTGACGTCGCGGTGCCCGGCGACGACGGCGTCGTCGGGCACGAACGGCGCGCGACGTAATTTCAGGTTCGGGGTGCCTACGGTCTGTGCTACGAGCAGCGATGGGCAGGTCAACGAGTCCGTAGCGGCCGCTACGCGGTGCTGCGTCCGTATCTGGACGAGCGGCAGAGCTGCCTGGTGCTGGCGGCGGAGGTCGCCGAGCTGGGCCGGGGTGGGATCACCGCGGTGGCCCAGGCGACCGGGGTGCACCCGGACACGGTCGCGAAAGGGGCGCGGGAACTCGACGGCGGCGTCGAGCCTGCGGGGCGGGTGCGGGCGCCCGGTGGTGGTCCACAGCGGTTGGACGGTGGCGGTGACGCCGAGCTCGCCGAAGCGTGCGACGTCAGCCGGACCCACCACTTGCACGTGCGCGGTCTGGTGGCGGGGCCGGTGGCGGTTCGGCCCCGGGGGCGACGCGCGGCGGCGATCGCGTCGAGGCACTGCCGGACGGCGCGATCACCGACCGCGTGTAGGTGCGCGCCGAAGCCGTGCCGTTCCAGTACGGCGATCGCCGTGGCCGGCTGGTCCGGTTCCAGCGCGCAGATCCCGGCGGGCAGGTGCGGGTCGCCGTTGCTGTACTGCGCGTGCAGCGCGGCCGTCCGATTCTCGCAGATGCCGTCGACCATGATCTTCACGTGCCGCATCCGCAGCCCGGCGTCCGCGGCGCTCCCGCGACGCTCGACGAGGTCGGTCACCTGTTCCGGGCCCCGGTCCGGGTCCCACCGCAGCGCGCCGCACGCGCGCCCGTCGATCAGGGCGCGGTGTGCGCCGTCGAGGTAGGCCGGGAACGGGTCCGGCATCCCGAGGTAGGGCCCGACCATCGCGTTGTTGTGAACGCGTCGAAGAACAACGACCGCTGGTCCGGGTAGGTGTGGACGGAGACGTGCGACCCCGACAGCAGGTAGATGGCGGTCATCATCGCCGACGTCTACGACATTGCGCCGGAAGCGGTGAACGACGAGGCACCCGAGTACTACGGCCTGGCTGTGGACTCGATGCGCAGCTCCGGGCGGCGCGTCGACGACGAGGTCCTGGCCCACATCTCCCCGGCCCATAGCGAGAACATCAACTTCTTCGGCGCCATCGACGTCGACATCGAGGGCGAGCTGGCCCAGCTCAGCCCCAGCGGGAACCGGCCGCTGCGCGTGCGCGACACCCTCTTCTGACCCGATGAACCGCACCGGTCCCGCGGTTCGGGGAGCTCGGCCTGGCCGAGGTTGTCCACCTCGACCAGGCGACGACCACCGGATGTCAGCGCCTGGCCGCGACCAGCAAGAATCGGATTCCGCTCGTGCGCGTGGCAGGGCTCTCGGGTACGGAGTCGGTTGTCGCCTGAGCCCGGCCTGGGGCAGCGGTCCGATCTACGCCACGCAGAACTCGTTGCCTTCCGGGTCATTCATGATCCACCACCGCCCGGCATGTCCGTTGTCGACCTCACGGACGCGGGTTGCCCCCAGGTCCTCCAGCCGGACCACCAGCGTGTCGAGGCCGCCGGGCTCGCTGTGGACGTCCACGTGCAGGCGGTTCTTGTCGGACTTGCCCTCGGGTACGTCCTGGAAGAGCAGCCGTCGCCCGTGTCCGACGCCGCTGGTGTCGTCGAACGGGTCATCGGGATGGCGGATCGCGGCGTAGCCGCGGAAGGTGTTGTGGCCGTCGTGCTCGACGACCGCCTCATCGCCCACGTGGCCAGCGGCCAGCAGACGCTCGATGAGGGCGCTGGGGTCTTCCACCTGGTAGTCCAACGCCGCGGCCCAGAAGTCCGCGAGGACGAGCGCGTTCGTGCTGTCGATGACGAGCTTCCAACCCAAGGCCATGTAACCAGTTATTCTGGTTACATTGACTCGTCCACAACCAGAGGGCTGACGCTGCGCTCGCGCACCGGCGCCGCCTACCGGTTCGACCCCGGCGCGCTCTGCCTGGAGCTGCTGACCACCGGCGGCCCCGGCCCCTACCGCCACTACGAGGTGCTGCATCGGCCCGCCGACCTCGCCCGGTGGGCGGAGCAGTCGCGGCTGACGCCGACACCCGTTCTAGAGATCTCCGATACCGAGGTGACGGACGCGCGACGGCTGCGCGATGCACTGTTCGGGGCGGCGCTGACCCACGCGCGTGGCGAGTCCCCCGCACCCGACGATCTAGAGGTCATCAACGAGGCGGCCGCCCACCCGCCGTTGGCGCCCATGATCGGGCCGTCGCGACAGCGGCAGTGGGCCCACACTCCCAGCGGCACGCACCTGCTCGCCACCGTCGCGCGGGACGCCGTCGAACTGCTGACCGGTCCCTTCGCGCACCGCATCCGCACCTGTGCCGCCGAGGACTGCAACCTCGTCTACGTCGACACCTCACGCCCCGGCCGCCGCCGCTGGTGCTCCATGGAGCACTGCGGCAACCGCCACAAGATGCGCTCGCTGCGCGCCCGCCACTGCGAGGAAGGATGATCGCGATGACCACCGGACTCACCAGGGACGTCGGCTGGCAGATCGGTGTGTCCCGCACCGTGCCCCACCTCCTGCCCGTCGTCTGGGACTTCATCAGCAGCCCCGCAGGGCTGGCGCTCTGGCTCGGGCCCGTCGCGGCCCTCATCCCGGAGCGCGGGACCCCGTATCGGACGGACGCGGGCGTGACGGGCGAGGTACGCGGCTACCGCCGCGCAGACCGCATTCGCCTCACCCACGCAACCACCACCGTCCAGGTGGCGCTCGCCCCGAGCGCCGACCAGACCCGCACGACGCTCCGCTTTCACCAGGAGCACCTGGTGAGCACCGAAGAGCGCGATCAGCAGCGCGCGCACTGGCGGCGCATCCTTGATCAGGTCGCCACCGCCCTCGATCAGCAGTGACGGCGTCGCGACACCTGCCGGAGGCTGGACTCGCGCCGGCCGCCCCAGGAGCACCGGCCCTCTCACAAACGCTCGATTATGCAACGCTACGTGTGAGCCTTGATGACTGATCGCCCGCCGCCGCGCATCGGCCGGCAATCGCCACTCGACCACCACCACCCCCGCCCGCCGCGACGACAGGCCCATCCTGCCGTCCAGGTTGAGGGCTCCGCCGTCAACCGCTGATCGACGATCTACCGGCCCGCCGCCGTCGTCACCGCACCCGATCAGAGCTGACCGACGGCCCTCCCGTCGCTGGCGTTGTTTCTGCACCGGATGGACCGTCTACCCCGACTGCCAGCCCGCCTTCGCGCGCGCGGCCAGGGTGTGGGGCTGGCGGAACGTTCCGATGGACGACGCGTCGCAGCAGGACAA
>JBKJPD010000088.1:0-2685 GCA_046595345.1 Pseudonocardia sp. | reverse complement strand
CCGGCGGGCTCGAAGCGCAGGTTGGAGAACTTCGAGACGTAGAACTCCAGCGGGATGCCGTACTGCAACCCCACCGAGATCGACATCGAGAAGGCGTCCATCACGCCCGAGAGCGTGGAACCCTGCTTACCGAGTTTGACGAAGATCTCGCCGAGGCCCCCGTCGGGGTACGAACCCGCGGTCAGGTAGCCCTCGGCGCCGCCGACGGTGAACGACACGGTCTCACTGGGGCGCTTCTTCGGCAGCCTTCGCCGCACCGGGCGGGCCTCGACCACAGTCACCTGCTCGCCCCCGCCTGATGACTTTGCCGCCTTGCCCGCCGACAGTGGCTGCCCGACCTTGCAGTTGTCGCGCTAGATCCCGCGCGCCTTGAGGCCGTGCCGCCCGCCGTCCAGATAGACCCGCTCGACGTCCTCGACGGTGGCGGTCTCGGGCATGTTGACCGTCTTGGAGATCGCCCCGGACAGGAACGGTTGCACGGACGCCATCATCCGCACGTGGCCCATCGCGGCGATGACGCGCTCACCCATGGCGCAGTCGAACACCTCGTAGTGCTCAGGGCGCAGGCCCGGCGCGTCGATGACGTGGCCGTGCTCGCCGACGTACTCGACGATCGCCTCCACCTGCTCGGACTGGTAGCCCAGGCCGGAGAGCGCGCGCGGCACCGTCTGGTTGACGATCTGCATCGACCCGCCACCGACCAGCTTCTTGAACTTGACCAGCGCCAGGTCCGGCTCGATGCCGGTGGTGTCGCAGTCCATCATCAGGCCGATGGTGTTGTGACTGACGAACCCGGCCGCCACGTATGTGACGTTCTCCGGAACCGACAGGTCGAACGTCGGCTGCACACCACCGTCGGAGTTCTCGACGACGGGCTCGAACACGTAGTCGAGCGCGTGGCCCAACCGGGAGTCGCGCGTCTCCGCGAAGAGCTGGCGCGCGGTCGTCCGGCACACACCGCCGGACTCCCGGATCGAGGTCACCACGACGTCGCGGCGGTCGTGCCCGATCGGTACCAGCTCGTCCCAGACAACTCGCGGAAGGTGGATCTGGTCGCGGTCGCTGTTCTGCGCAGGCTCCAACTCGAGCAGAGGGCCGCGCCGGGCGCCTGCGAGGCGCGAGATGGCACGGGCCTTCCGATCGCCGATGAACCCGATCATCTCGTCGAAGCCCAGTGCGTGATCCAGATTGCGGAGCCGGACCTGGAAGATCGGTCCGCCGATCCCGCTGACGGTCTCCCGCGTGGTGGTGGCCATGCCGAGGGCCAGCAGGACGGTGCGCACCTCCGCAGCCATGGTCTCCGACGCGGTCGACAGTGCCGGGACACCCTCCTGCACCGTGCCGTCGGCCTCGAACAGGCCGCGCAGGAATGCTGCGTACACCTCGGGATCGTTGCTCTCCAGCACGGCCGACGGCACGTGCGGGTTCCACCCCTGGCCCTCGCGCTCCGGATGCGGGCGTCGCTTCGCGAATCCCGCTGCCTGCCACCACCGGCCGAGCCGAACCGACAGGAGGCTGACCTCCCGGTAGCCCTCGGCGGCCGTGACCGACGCCTCCAGGCCGAACAGCTGCTTGCCGAGAATGCGCAGGCGCTCCACGACGTCGAGATCGTCGTTCGCTACGCAGAAGCGCAGGCTCTCGGCGTGCAGGCTTCCGCCTCCCATGAAGTAGCCGACCAGTTCGGCGAGGTCGGCGTCCATGCCGTCGGGAACGACCAACCGGGCGTCCGAGGTGTAGTGGGCCTGGTCCAGCACCGGCATCGGTACACGCCGTGACTGCCCGACCATCGTCCGTATCTGCAAGGGGACCAGATCGCTGGGAGCGACGTCGGCCATCCGGCGCCACACCCATTCACCGCTGGCGGCGTCGACGACCTTGATCCGGTGCGCCAGCGTGCCCTGAATCGTGTAGCCGCCCCGGGTGACGATCCTGCGGGTCGGCTCCTCGCCGTTGACGAAGAACTGTGTCGCCTGCCGCGGCCCCTCGTCGGTGGAGACCGCCATGTCGATGTTCTGCCAGCGGTCGCCGTAGACGTCGCCGATCTCGCCGAGCCTGGTCAGGCCCCGGTCGGTCGTGACGAGAGCGTCGCCGGTCAAACATCCGGTGGGGGCGAGGACGGAGGCCTGCGCGTTGCGCCAGCCGTTGCGCCCGCCGATCGCGAGGCAGTCCTTCCAGGCGATCGTGGCGAGCTTGTGAATGGGATTGCTCGACGTGCTGGTACGCACGTCGTCGTTGGCCGCGGCGTGCTTGCGCATGACGCGCTGATGCGAATCGGCGTTGCGCGCGTAGCCCTCGTACGGGCCGACGACGCCGGCCAGCTCGGCGGAGCGCTTGTAGGCCGCGCCCGTCATCAGCGAGGTGATGGCGCCGGCGAGCGCGCGACCGCCCTCGGAGTCGTAGGCGTGGCCCGTGGCCATCAGCAGGGCGCCGAGGTTGGCGTAGCCGATACCCAACTGGCGGAACTTGCGGGTGGTGTCGCCGATCGGAACGGTCGGGAAGTCCGCGAAGCAGATGGAGATGTCCATCGCGGTGATGACCATCTCGACGGAGGACTGGAACCGGGCCCCGTCGAATCGACCGTCGTCGCCAAGGAACGTGAGCAGGTTCAACGAGGCGAGGTTGCAGCTGGAGTTGTCCAGGTGCATGTACTCGGAGCAGTTGGCCACCACCACGCCACTCACGACA
>JBKJPD010000012.1:0-3804 GCA_046595345.1 Pseudonocardia sp. | reverse complement strand
GACTGCACCTTGGCGATGGTGGCGACGGTGTCCTCTGCCCAGCCTGTGTTGCCGACCCCGGTACCGGGCACCGAGTCGCTCTGGCCGAACACGACTAGATTGGGCTTGTTTGCGATGATCCGCTCGATGGTGTGGTCCCTCCACCGCACGCACTCGGTGAATGTGCGGTGAAGCTGCGTGCTGTAGGGGTCGTAGTTCGCGATGGAACAGGCGGCCTTGGTCCAAGACACGAGCCGCCAATGGTTGTCGCGAGCCGCGGCGTCCAGGGCGGGGAACCATTGCTGGGCATGGGAGTCACCGAATAGAACCATGGTCTTGGTGCCGGCCGGGTCGCCGAACACGCACGGACCCTGGTCGAGGGCGAGGAAGTCCAGGTGGCAGCCATTGTTGGAGGTGGCGGGCTGATCGTTGGCCACGTTGGCCAGGGACGGCTGCAGGTTGCTGGGCACGGCGACGGTGGAGGTTCCGGCGGCGACCGCGTACTTCACCGCAGTCACGTCCGCGCCGACCAGTGCAATCGGGTGGGCGGCGGCGCCGCCGCCGACCATCGATGGGATCGTCACGATGAGGACGGCGGCCATAGCGGTGATCACCGAGGACAGCGCGGCCCCGACCCCGAGCCAGGCGGGCTTGCGGAGCCGGCTGTGCTGGGTGGGCGATTCCACGATCCAGTAGGTCAGCACGGCGAGCCAAAGCCCCAGCACCGCGATCTCGAGCTTCTCTCCCCAGGTAAACGTGCGCCCGAACATCACCGGAATCATGATTAGCATGGGCCAGTGCCACAGGTACCAGGCGTAGGACACTTTGCCGATGCCTTGCATCGGCCGCAGCGCGAGTACCGTCTCGGCGGACCCCCGGACCAGGCAGCCACCGGCGGCGATGACCGCGGCCGAGCCAAGTACGGGGACGAGGGCGGCGCTGCCGGGGAAGGGAGTGGCATCGTTAAAGCTCACCCCGGCCCATACGATCGCCACCAGACCGACCCACGACATCACAACCGCGGCAAGCGGCGGCATGCGCACCAGATGTCGCCCGCCTATGGCTAGGAAGGCGCCCACCGCCAGCTCCCAGGCCCGGGTCTGGATCGAGAAGTAGGCCATTGGTGCGTCGATGGCGGTCACGGTGATTGACAGGTATATCGACGCCGCGCACACGGCGATCAGGACGGTGGCGAGCACGCCGTACAGTCGGCGTCGCCCGGCAAGCACGCACAGCGCGATCACCAGCGGCCACAGCACGTAGAACTGCTCCTCCACCGCGAGGCTCCAGAAATGCTGCAGCGGCGATTCCGGGCCACCGGCCTGCTGCTGCTGATAGTTCACCCCGTTCTCCGCGAGCCGGTAGTTGATGCCGTAGACGGCGGTGAGGATGGCGTCCCAGCTGGTGCTGCGGATCTGGAAGACCGAGCCCCACAACCGTGCGGCGCCCAGGGTCACCACCACTACGATCGCCGCCGCGGGCAAGAGCCGCCGGATCCGCCCGGTGTAGAAGGACAGGAACGAGATTCGCCCCGTGGCATCCGCCTCACGGACGAGCTTCCCGGTGATCAGGAACCCGGAGATGACGAAGAAGACGTCCACTCCGACGTAGCCGCCGTTGATGCCGGGTACGCCAGCGTGGTAGAGCACCACGAGCAAGACAGCGATCGCGCGCAGGCCCTGGATGTCGGGCCGGAATGATCGTGGCTCGGGCGATGCGGGTCGGGGACGCCGAGGAAGAGGCTGCGGCGGCGCGTCGGGGTGGTCGACCGCAGGGGGGGGCGCGGTCAGTTGCGGCTTCATGGTGATGCTCATGAGTTCGTTCCGGTTCCGGGCGTGGCAGTGCCGACGACGACTTTGGCGGCCGGTGGGGGGGCCTTCTTGGCAGTGCTCATGAACAGCACCGGAAGGTACACATAGGAGCTGATGACCGCGAGCCCGATCATCGCCCAGTACTGATGGAATCCGTAGGTCATGGTTCCCCAGGCCAGTCCGGCGTAAATGAGCAGATGGGCGGTGCCGATGTAAATCTTCACGGTGCGGCCGATCGTTGTGGCCAGCGGTGTGCTGCGCCCGGTCGCGGTGCCGGTCGCGACCCATTCTTTGGTGCGACCAGTAATGACGTGCACGATCGCGACGGCATGCGCGAATGCATACAACATCTGCACGCGCAGCACGTCCAGGCGCCACCGGCCCTTCATCACCAGCGGCAGGATGATGAACCACAAACTCAGCGCGCCGAGCATCCAGATGCTGTTCATAGGTTCAATCCACTGAGGCAGCAGGTAGAGCATCGACAGCGCCGGAAGGGGCGCGATGAACGCATTCAGGCCGGTCGATATGTAGTATAGGAATCCAGACCAGAAGCACAGCCGCTGCCGGAACCCGATCTCCTTGGCGGCGTGGAATTCGGGGTCGGCGAGCAGGCTCATCGAGCCGGTGCACCACCGGTACTGCTGGTTCAGAAACGCCGCCAGCGTGTCCGGGCACAACCCCTTGGATACGACGATGGGCACGTACCGGACCTGGAATCCGACCTTGAGCAGATTGACCCCGGTGTGGACATCCTCGGAGTGACCGATTTGGGCGAACCCGCCTGATCGTTCCAGAGCTGATCGCCGGTAGATCGCACAGGTGCCGACGCAGATCGCGGCGCGGGAGCGATCCCGGGCCGGCTGGATCCACCGGTAGAACAGCTCCTGGGTTGCCCCGGCGCAGCGCTGTAGCCAGGGCATGCCCTTCGTTGTATCGAAGAACTGCGGGGACTGCACGATGCCGACCTCGGGCTCGTCGAAGTACGGCATGAGCTCCGAGAGGTAGTCCGGGCGCGGGACGAAGTCGGCGTCGAAGATCGCGATCAGGTCGCCATCGCTGTGTTCGTAGCCGAAGCGCAGGTTGCCGGCCTTCTTCAGGTGCCCCGCATCGGGCCGGGAGCGGTAGATGAAGCCGAACTCCTGCGCCAGCTGATTCACATCGGGTCGTGCGCCGTCGTCGAGCACGTGCACCTTCAGCCGGCCGGGCCACTCCATCCGAGCAACGTGGGAATAAGTGTTTCGCAAAACACTCATAGACTCGCCCGCGGTGGGCAGGAAAATATCAATTGACGGATAGTGGTCCGGCTGATAACCCAGTACCCGCAGGTCATGATCGGCCAGGCTGGTTCGTTTTCGGCGTCCACTACTGACCAGTGAGATGATGAGCGTCACCGAGTACAGCGACATCGGCACCAGGAACAACAGCAGCCGGGTGTCTGCGGTGGCGAAACGAGCGATGCTCCACGCGATCAAGATAAAGGACAGGGCCTGCACGAAGAGTAGCCAGCGGTGCTGTCGGCCCATATACCAGTACTTCTCGGCATCGGTCGGGGGATCGGGCAGTTCGTACCAAGTCTCCTTTGTCGGGTCAGGGGTCGATTCGGACCGAAGTGTTGTGGCAGACATCAGTGACCTTCTTGAGGCAGACAGGAGATGAGAGCTCAGCCGAAACAGCGGCACCAGGGTTGAATTGGGCCACATCGGTGGGGCCTAGACACCGTTCAGATGCAAGGTCCGCGGTGCTTCGCCTTGCACGCTGAAGCAGTTACAGCGTGCGCGGACGAACGAGGCGCTTCATCAATTTTGGTGAGTCGAAACCGTTGTGAACACCGGTCGCCGAGTCAGGCGAAAGGTGGCATGCAACGAGGGTGTCGTCCGGCACCAAGCTCGAGGTGGCCGGTGCTGGTCCCGCCACTGCGGCCATGTCCGAGCACTCGCCTGCGGTGCCGACCCAGACAGAGTCAAGCGTCGCGGTCATCAGGTCCCCCCACTTCACGATGAATGTGGAGTCC
>JBKJPD010000623.1:0-5634 GCA_046595345.1 Pseudonocardia sp. | reverse complement strand
GGTGCCGACCGGGGTGCGGACATCATGAGTCGCAGCTCACCCGTCGGGGCATGCACGGCGGTCACGGCGACGGAAGCCGGAATGGCGGCGACCCCACCGAGGATCGGCATCACTCGTCGCGGCTGGGACGTTGAACCTGTCACGGGCACTGGCTGCTCGACGACTACTGATCGACTGAGGAGTGATCGCGATGATGTGGTGGTACGGCAACGGCAACGGCAACGGCATGGACGGTTGGGGTTACACGCTGATGACGGTGAGCATGGTGCTGTTCTGGGGGTTGGTCATCTACGGGGTGATCGCCACGGTCCGTTACCTCGGCCGGCAGGACCGGTCGGTGGTTGCCGGGCCGACCGCGGAGCAGGTGTTGGCTGAGCGGTTCGCTCGCGGCGAGGTCGACGAGCAGGAATACCGGCAGCGTTTGGACGCGCTGCGCGGGGCCCGACCCCTCATCAAGCCCTGAGTCCGGCCGGTGGGCATCGCGACGACCAGATCAACGTGCTGAGCTGTCCGGGGTGCAGTGGGCCACGCGGAAGGCGGTCGTGGAGGCTGTGCTCGGCCGTCGGCCGGGGGTGCGGTCCGTCCACGCCAACCCGGTCGCGCAGACCGCCACCGTCAGCTACCGACCGAGACGTCGGTAGCGCCGTGCTGCGGGAGCAGGCCGTGGTGTGAACGAGAGCCCCGCGGGGTCCTGGGGTCGGCGGATGCCGCTGGCGCTCGCCGCCGGCGGCGCCGCCGTGTGGGGACTGCGACATGCCGGCTCGGAGTCGGTGCGCCGGTGGCGGCCCGGTACCGGCCGGTCCCACCGCGCCGGGCCGTTGCAGGTGCGCACCTTCGGCTCCGGAAAAACGGTGGTGCTGCTGCTGCACGGCCTGGCCGCGTCCGGGAACAGCTTCGGTGCCGGCTACGACCGGCTCGGCGAAGCGGCCCGGGTCGTGGCGCCCGACCTGCTTGGCTTCGGGGCGTCGATGGTGGCATCGGGCCCGGTCACCGGAGAAGACCACCTCGCCGCACTGGATGCGATGTTGGCGGCCCTGGGTCTGGCCGGTGCACCCGTGGTTGTGGTCGGGCACTCGATGGGCGGTCCTGTCGCGTTGCGGTTCGCCGCCCGGCACCCCGAACAGGTGCTGGGTGTGATCACGCTGTGCGCCGCGCTGTACCGGGACGCCGCCGAGGCCGACCAGCGGGTTGCGGCGATGGGCCGGGCCGAGGCGCTGCTGGCCGGCGACGGCCCGCTCCCGCAGACGTTGTGCGGGTGGATGTGCCGTCACCGCAGGGTCGCCGGCTGGGTGGCGGTGGCCGCCCGCCCGGACCTGCCCGTCCCGGTTGCCCGCAGCGGGGTCAAGCACACCTGGGACAGCTACCGCGGTGCCCTCAACCACCTGCTGCGAAGCCCCGACTGGGAGCCTGCGCTGCGCCGGCTCGCCGCTCACGGGGTGCCGATCATTCTGGCCGAGGGTGGCCGCGACCCGGTACCGGTGCCCGGCCGGGCCGCCGCATTCGCCGCCGCGGCGCCGACCGTGCGGCACCTGACGCACCCGTACGCCACGCACCTGATGCCACTGAGCGAGAGCGATTGGTGCGCAACCCTGATCGCCACACACCTCGACGACGGCGGGCCGACGCGATGAGTATGTCCATGATCGGGCGGCCGGGCCGAATCCCCATCTCACCGCTTACCCGATCTCGGTCATCAGCGCGGGACCGTCCCGCATTCACCGTCCGGCTCTGGTGCGACGAAGGGGTTGGCGCGCAGCGCCTGGATGAACTGCTCGAAGCGCGGATCCTCGGGTGTGTCCAGTGGCAGCCGGTGACCCCATGCCTGGAGGGAGAACGGTGATGCGAGCCCGGGGTAGGGCGACAGCAGCATGGAGGAACTGCCGGCGATCCGGTCGGTGAGGGCCTGGACGGTGCGGGCCGGGGCGCGCGCTGGGTCGTAGGTGATCCAGACCGCACCGTGGGCGAGGGAATGGACGGCGTCGACGTCTTTCACCGGATCCGGGTAGGCAATCCCGGAGCAGCCGGCGAAGGCGTCGCTGTGCTGTCCGCTGCTCGGGGGTCGGTCGGGGTAGACGATTGCGTCAGGGGCAGCTACATGATCGTTTCGGGACACGTCGCCGAGCACGATGCCGGGGATCCTGGTCGAAGGATCTGGTTGCTCCGTAGTGGGTGTGTAGGCCGCGAGTTCGCGGTCGGCGACAGAGGGTGCGAACACCCCCGCCGCCACCGTGCCGTAGCTGGCAGCCGCCACCAGGATGATCAGGAGGCCGACGACGAAGCTCCGACGCCCCGTCCGGGCCGTCGGGGAGTCGATGTGTGATCGGTCGGGTGTCTGATCGTCGCCGGTGCTCATCAGAATCAGTCTCCTCCGGGTGCGCTCCGACGGTCGGCCGCGTCAGCGGTCCCAGCACCATCAGCGGTCCCGGTACGAGTGGCCGGGCGCGCCGGCGCGCCCGTCCTACGACGTCACCGGACCGTAGCGCCGGCTTTGATTCGGCGCGAACGGCGCCCGGGCGGCGCACGGTGGCGGCTACCGCCTCGGGGTTACTGTTCGACGAGCTCGCCGGCCCGTCGATACGGAGGAGGTACTCGATGGATTGGAAGGACGCTGCGTCTGCGTCCCGTCGAGTCACCGCTGCTTTCGGAGGCGGTGCCCCCCTGCTCACACTGGCGACGCCTCACCTCACCCTCGTGGAGACCTCCATCTCGCTTTCGCATCTCGCACCCCCCCGACGAACAGCGTCCGGTTCACCGTGCGCGACCTCGGGCGCCATCGATGCAGCTCCGCTGCGAGTCCTCGCCGAGCGAGGGCTGTCGAATCAGGCCTGGACGGAGGGCGCGCCGTGTGTGGTCTGCTAGCACTGTTGACCGTCGGTGCCGACGCCGGGCCTGCGGCCGAAGCGGTGGGCAGCGCAATGAGATGCGCCGCTCATCGCGGTCCCGACGAGAGCGGCACCTGGAACGACGCCGACGTGGTGTTCGGTTTCAACCGGCTATCGATCATCGATATCGAGAACTCGCACCAGCCACTCCACTGGGGCCCGTCGGGGGAACAGCACCGCTATACGATCGTCTTCAACGGGGAGATCTACAACTACCCGGAACTGCGCGCCGAATTGGCCGCCGAGCACGGTGCGAGGTTCGCTACCGAAGGCGACACCGAGGCGATCGTGGCCGCCTATCACTACTGGGGCCCGGCCGCGGTGGGGCGGTTGCGGGGCATGTTCGCCTTTCTCATCTGGGACGCGCGGGAGAAGGTCCTGTTCGGCGCGCGCGACCCGTTCGGCATCAAGCCGCTGTACATGGCGACGGGGCCCGCGGGCGTCGCGTTCGGTAGCGAGAAGAAGAGCCTGCTGGCGATCGCACCGACTCTGGGGATCGACATCGGGGCAGCGGACCTCGATGCCGCCGCGCTGCAGCACTACCTGCTGCTGCAGTACGTCCCCGAGCCCGCCACCCTGCATCGGACGATCCGCCGCGTCGAGTCCGGCTCGCACTTCACCGTGCGCCCCGGCGGGGAGGTGGACCAGAAGCGCTACTTCACCCCCGTGCTGCACAACGGCGCCGGTGCGGACCCGGCAGTGCATCGCAGGATCGCCGACGTGTTGCGCGACTCGGTTGCCAAGCACATGCGCGCCGATGTCACGGTGGGGGCGTTCCTCTCCGGGGGCATCGACTCCACTGCCATCGCCGCGCTGGCCAAGGAGTGCAACCCAGATCTGATCACGTTCACCACCGGGTTCGAGCGCGCGGGTTACTCCGAGGTGGACGTGGCAGCGGAGTCCGCCGCCGCGATCGGCGTCCGGCACGTGGTGCACACCGTCACCCCCGACGAGATGATGGCCGTGCTGCCGCTGATCGTCTGGTATCTCGACGACCCGGTGGCCGATCCCGCGCTCGTCCCGTTGTGGTTCATCGCCCGGGAGGCGCGCAAGCACGTCAAGGTCGTGCTGTCCGGGGAGGGCGCCGACGAACTGTTCGGCGGCTACACCATCTACCGGGAGCCGATCTCGCTCGCTCCGTTCGAGCGGATACCCGGTGCGCTGCGGGGGCTGCTCGGGCGGGCGTCCACGCGGCTGCCCGAGGGTATGCGGGGCAAGGACCTGCTGCGCCGCGGCGCGCTCCCGCTGGAGCAGCGCTACTACGGCAACGCCCGAATCTTCCGCGACGACCAGCTCGCGGGGGTGTTGCGTCAGTACGACCCGCGCCGTTCGCACACCGACATCACCGCGGCGCACTACTCCGCGTCAGCAGGCTGGGACCCGGTGGCACGCATGCAGTACGTCGACCTGTTCACCTGGCTGCGTGGCGACATCCTCGTCAAGGCAGACAAGATGACGATGGCCAACTCCCTGGAGCTGCGGGTGCCGTTCCTCGACTCCGAGGTGTTCGCGGTGGCGGCCGGACTGCCCCTGTCGCAGAAGCTGAGTAGGGATTCCGACGGGCGGAACACCACCAAGTACGCGCTGCGCATGGCACTGGCCGGCATCGTGCCGGCGCACGTGCTCAACCGGCCGAAGCTCGGCTTCCCGGTGCCGATCCGGCACTGGCTGCGGGAGGAGATGTACGAGTGGGCACGCGCCATCATCGGTGACTCGCAGGCCGATGAACTCATCGATCTGCCGGCAGTCCAGCGAATGCTCGACGCCCATCGCGACGGCCCGATCGACCACAGCCGGCGGATCTGGACGCTGCTGGTGTTCCTGCTCTGGCACGGCATCTTCGTGGAGAAGCGCATCAAGCCCGACGTCCCCGAACCCGCTTACCCGGTCCGCGTCTGAGAATCCGGGCCTTGTCGCACCTCGTCGTGATCGTGGCTTGTCGTCGCAGCGACCCGGTCCTGGTCAGGCCAGGTCGAGCCCTGCCGGTTCGTTGAGGATCTCGATGCGCTCGGCGACGGTGAGACCGCCCCACACGCCGTAGGGCTCCTGCGCGGACAGGGCGTGCCGACGACAGTCGTCGATCACCCGGCAGCCGCGGCAGATCCACTTGGCCTGGATGTCGCGATCTTTCTTGGCCGAGCCACGTTCGCGGTCGGGATGGAAGAACACGGTGCTGTCGACGTCGCGACATGCGGCCCGCAGTTGCCAATCCCAGTTCGCGGTGACCGCAGTGGGCAGGTTGGCCATGATCAGCACCTGTCCGGTGCGGTCATCGAGGACCTGCCGTCAATGTCGCTGACCATGAAATCCATGGCTGCCATCCCCCTGGTGCACTAGCCGGACAGGACACAGCCAGCAGTACCCCCCGCACCCCATCGGTGAAACCCCGCCGAGCAAGATGATTTCCCGGCGGGTCACGGCGGCCGAGAACGAGCCGCAGTTCGCGGTCCCCGGGTGGTCTGAGGACCCCCGGGTGCGCGGGAGTCGGAGCCGTGAACCGTTCGAGGCGGATCGACCCCGGTGATCGTCCGGCGACAGTCAGGTGGGTGTGACGCACACGTGCAACGCCTCGGCCAGGGTGTCGACCCGGTTGACGGTTCGATCGGGCCATCCCGGGCCACCCACCACGACGACCGGGGGAGTGTGGGCGTGGCGTTCGCGGATCGTCGTGGGATCTGGCCTTGTCGCCGTGCCGGGCACGTGCGACCAGAGGAAGATCGCCACCGGGTCGAGTAGCGCGACCGAGTCGGTG
>JBKJPD010000326.1:0-5283 GCA_046595345.1 Pseudonocardia sp. | reverse complement strand
ACCCGCTGTTCGCCCACGTCACGCTCACCCGGTCCGAGCGTTCTCCGATCGCCGCGCTGGTGACGGAGATGCTGGAGGGCCCCAACCCCTGACCCGCCGCCCGCAACGAACGGCGCTCTCGTCGGACAGGTCCGACGAGAGCGCCGTCCGTCCGGGCCCGCGCGGTACGGGTGGTGTTCGATCAGCGGCCGTGGGGTGTGCCCTCGGTGAACCCGGCGGTGGTCTGGACACCGATCACGGCACGCTCGTGCAGCTCGTCCAGGGTGCGGGCACCCGCGTAGGTGCACGCCGAGCGCACACCGGAGCAGATTCCGTCGAGCAGGTCCTCCACACCGGGCCGCTGTGGGTCGAGTAGTTGCCTCGAACTGGAGATGCCCTCCTCGAACAACCCCTTGCGGGCCCGCTCGAAGCCCCCGTCCCCGCGGGTACGCGCGCCCACCGCCCGCTTCGACGCCATCCCGAACGACTCCTTGTAGGCCCGGCCCGCCTCGTCGCGCAGCAGGTCACCGGGCGACTCGTAGGTGCCGGCGAGCCACGACCCGATCATGACCGCAGACGCGCCCGCCGCGAGCGCCAGTGCGACGTCACGGGGGTGCCGCACCCCGCCGTCGGCCCAGACCCGCACGCCGTGCTCGCGGCCCGCCGCCGCGCACTCGGCGACGGCGGAGAACTGCGGACGTCCGACGCCGGTCATCATCCGCGTGGTGCACATGGCGCCCGGGCCGACACCGACCTTCACGATGTCGGCACCCGCGGCGGCCAGGTCGCGCACCCCCCGGGCGGTGACGACGTTGCCCGCGACCACCGGGACGGTCGAGCCCGCATCGGCGACCACGGTGCGGACGGCCCGTAGCGCGTCGATCATCTTGTCCTGGTGGCCGTGCGCGGTGTCGACCACCAGCACGTCGACGCCCGCGTCGATCAGCGCCTTCGCCTTCACCGCCACGTCGCCGTTGATCCCCACCGCGGCCGCGGTGCGGAGCCTGCCCAGGGCGTCGAGGGCGGGGATGTAGACCTCGGCTCGCAGCGCTCCGAGTGCGCTGAGCAGCCCACCGAGCCGGCCGTCGGCGTGCAGCCCCAACACCACCCCATGTCCCAGCGCCACCCCGCGTCCACCGAGTGCCTCGAAGACCGCCTGCGGGGCCGTGTCGAGGGGCAGTGCGAGCGGGTTGGGGTCGAGCACGTCGGACAGGCGGGTGAACCGGTCGACGCCGGTGCACGCCGCCTCGTCGACGGTGCCCACCGGCCGGCCGTCGTGGTCGACCACCACCACCGCGCCGTGCGCCCGCTTGGGCAGCAGGTTCAGTGCGTCGGCCACGGCGTCGCCGGTGCTGAGTACGAGCGGGGTGTCCCACACCGGGTGCCGGGACTTGATCCAGCCGACGATCTCCGCGACAGCCTCGGGGGCGACGTCCTGCGGGAGCACCGTCAGCGCGCCGCGCCGCGCCAGGGTCTCGGCCATCCGGCGGCCCGCGACAGCGGTCATGTTCGCGGCGATCACGGGGACCCCCGCGCCCGAACCGTCGGCGGTGGTGAGGTCGACGTCGAAGCGGGACGCAACCGACGATCGCCCCGGAACGAGGAAGACGTCGTCGTAGGTGAGGTCGTGGCGCGGCTGCTGGCCGTCGAGGTAGCGCACGATGAGGAGACGTTACTCGGGTGGCAGCGATCGGCCGGTTCTGATCGTCGCCCGGGTGCCGTCGAGCCGGCGTCACCCCATGCTCTTCGCTCCGTCGATCGACTCGCGCAGGATGTCGGCATGGCCCGCGTGCTGGGCGGTCTCCGCGATGATGTGCGTCAGCACCCGCCGCGCCGACCAGCGGGCGCCCGGCTCGAACCATGGCGCCCTGGGCAGTTCGTGGGAGAGGTCGAAGTCGGGCAGGGTGGCCACGAGCTCATCGGTGCGGCGGGCCACCGCGGCGTAGCGCTCCAGCAGCACCACGAGGGTCTCGCCGGGCAGCATCTGGAAGCCCATCGCGTGCTTGCTCCAGTCGTCCCCGCCCGCCATCGCCGCTGCGCCCTCGATGACGAAGTCGACCCATCCCTCCTCGGTCCCGGCCACGTGCTTGATCAACCCACCCAGGCACAGCTCGCTGACCGTCGGCCGCTGCGAAGCCTGCTCGTCGGTCAGGCCCTGCACGGTGAGTCGCAGGAAGCCCCGGTGCTCGGCCAGCGTCGCCAGGAGGTCTGCGCGCTCGCCGGTGGCCTGCTCGGTGCTGGTCATGGTTTCTGCCTTCCCTCGTCGTCGTCCTTCGAGAACAACGCTAGAAGTCATAGCGGTCACTTCCTGACCTCAATTCAGGAAGACTTGCCGACGTGGCCAACACCGGTTCGCGGACGCTGCGGTTGCTGTCCCTGCTGCAGACCCACCGGTACTGGCCGGGCGCGGATCTGGCGGAGCGGCTCGACGTCTCGGTGCGCACGGTGCGCCGCGACATCGACCGGCTCCGCGAGCTGGGCTACCCGGTGGAGGCGAACCGTGGCGTCGACGGCGGCTACCGACTGGCGGCGGGCGCAGTCCTGCCTCCGCTGGTCGTCGACGACGAGGAGGCCGTCGCCATCGCCGTCGGGATGCAGGCGGCCGCCCACGGTGCGGTCATCGGTATCGAGCAGGAGACGGCGGTCCGGGCGCTCACGAAGGTGGTGCAGGTGATGCCGGCGCGGTTGCGCCGCCGGGTGGACGCGCTGCGGGCGGTGACGGTACCGCCGACCTGGGGCGACACCGGTCCGATCATCGATCCCGGGGTCCTCATCGCGGTCGCACTGGCGTGCCGCGACACCGAACGCCTCGAGTTCGGCTACACCGCCCACGGTGGCGACCGGAGCGAGCGCCACGTCGAGCCGCACCGGCTCGTCCCGCTCGGACGGCGCTGGTACCTGGTCGCCTACGACCTCACCCGCCACGACTGGCGCAGCTTCCGCCTCGACCGGCTCACCGCACCGCGCACCACCTCGGCCCGGTTCCGGCCCCGCGAGCTGCCGGCCGAGGACGCCGCGACGTTCGTCCGCGCGGGGATCCTGAACGTGCCGGCCCCGTATGTGGTGGAGGTGCTGGTCGCGGCCCCGGCGGCGTCGGTTCGCGACCGGGTCGGCCGGTGGGGGACCGTCGAGGAGATCGACGACGGACGCTGCCGGCTGCGGATGACGGCCAACTCGTTGGACTGGCCCGCGATGGCGCTGGGCACGGTGGGGGCCGAGTTCGAAGTGATCTCCCCGGCCGAGCTGGTAGACCGCATCCGCGACTGGGGGCAGCGGTTCAGCCGTGCCACGGAGGGCTGAGATCCCGTCAGGCCGCCGACAGCGCGCCGGTGGCCTCCTGCAGCAGATCGGTCACGCGGACGATCCCCGCGCAGGTCAGGTCGCCGTCGAGAAGCACGAGATCGTCGTAGCTGCGGGCCCGGTCGCCGGACAGTGAGAACTGCAGCGCGCTGCGCAGGTCGGTGGTCGTGGCGAGTGCGCGAGGGGTCTCGGCAAGGGTCCGCGCCGGTCGGTTCGCGTAGAGCGCCCGCCCGAACGGGCCCGAGATGGCGAGCATGAAGCGGTTGCGGTCGATGAACCCGATCGGGCGGCGGTGGTCGTCGAGCAGCACCACGCTGCCCGCCTGCGGATGGTCGGCGAGGGCTTGCCGTACGCGTTCGGCGGTGCTGTCCTCGGGCATCTCCATCGCGGCCATGGCGAGCTCGGTCAGCGCGGCCAGACGCGGCGGCGGCGAGGGCCGGGGAACGCCGCCGGCGGGTAGCGGGCGGGGTCGGCCGCGGTCCGCCTGCATGCGGGGCATCAGGTCGACGGGGAGCAGCACCCCGTCGGTCGACGGGCGGCGGCGGGTCTCGGCGAGTAGCGGACCCTGCGCCCACGAGATGCCGTGCTCCCGCACGGCCGCGAGCTCGTCGAGTGTCGACACGCCCACCGCGGACATCCGAACCCCGACCTCCCGGCAGACATCGTGCAGTGCCCGGACGACGGCGCGAGCCCGCGGCTCGTACGGCAGCCGGGTCACGAGACCGGTGTCGATCTTGACGAGGTCGGGGTCGAGTTCGGCGATGAGATCGAGTCCGAAACCGCGCCCGACAGCGTCGAACGTAATGCCGAAACCGTCGGCCCGCAGCTCCGCCACGCCCTCGGCGAGCGCGTCCGGGGGCGCGGAGGACAGCGCCGGGTTGATCTCCAGCATGATCGGCGGGACGGGACTCCCGCCGTCGCGGTCCCGCAGGACGGTGCGCAGCTGCATGAGGCGCCGCCGTGCGGTCACGACGGTGTCGGCGAGGACGTCGACGTGTAGCGGCACGGTCGCGTCGTAGCCGGTGCCGTGCAGCACCGAGGCGATCGCGATGCCGGAGTCGAACTCGACGAGCTGTCGGGTCCCCCACACAGCGTTGCGAGCCACGGTCTCGGTCTGGTCGCGCGCCTGGCTGCGGCGAACCTCCATGCCCACGGGTCGCCCGTTGACGAGGTTGAGCATCGGTTCGAACGTGAACCGACCGTAGTCGCTCATCATTGCTCCTTCGGGTGATTCTCCCCGTCGAATGCAATCACAAGCGGGCCGCACGATTCGTGAACAGTGAGATAAAACTGAAGTAAGCCTACCCTGTTTCGGATCCGCCACGCGCCATCGCGAGCACGTCGAGGGCGAGGTCGAGTTGCTCCGCGGTGAGCGTCCCGTTCGCCACGTGACCGCGTTCGAGCACGACCTCCCGGATGGTCCTGCGCTCTTTCAGCGACTGTTTGGCGATCGACGCCGCCTCCTCGTAGCCGAGGTAGTGGTTCAACGGGGTCACCACCGCCGACGACGACTCCGCGTACTCCCGGGCCCGCTCCACGTCGGCCACCGCGCCCTCGACGACCTTGTCCGCCAGCAGCCGGGCGGCCGCGGCGAGCAGCCGGGCCGACTCCAGCACGTTGCGCGCCATCACCGGCATCATCACGTTGAGCTGCAGGTTGCCCTGGGTGCCCGAGAACGCGACGCACGCGTCATTGCCGATCACCTGCGCGGCCACCATCATCGTGGCCTCGCAGATCACCGGGTTGACTTTGCCCGGCATGATCGAACTGCCCGGCTGCAGGTCGGGCAGGCGCAGCTCGGCGAGCCCCGTGCGCGGTCCCGACCCCAGCCATCGGATGTCATTGGCGATCTTGAAGAGCGACACCGCGACGGTGCGCAGCGCCCCCGAGGCCTCGACGAGCCCGTCGCGTGCGGCCTGCGCCTCGATGTGGTCGGCGGCCTCGGACAGCGATTCGAGCCCGGTGGTCGTCCGCAGCTCCTCGACGACCGCCGGGCTCGAATCG
>JBKJPD010000642.1:0-11987 GCA_046595345.1 Pseudonocardia sp. | reverse complement strand
GGTGCCTCGCCGCGGCGCCGTGAGCGCCCCGGTATTGATGACCGTCCTGCTGTCACCGCACCGCTCAGCAACGCCGTCGACGTCAGCGGGCTGATCGTGCTCGAACCGGGTGCAGACGTCGACGACCTGCAGGGCCGTTACCTCGGGGACCGTCCCGGTCGACCTGCTCACCACCCGAGGAGCCACCCGTGCCTGACGTCATCCGCCTGATCCTGGACGAGCACGAGGCCTTCCGGACGCGGTTCGTCGAACTGGAGACGGTGCGCCGGGAGCCGCAGGCGGCCGCGCAGCCCTGGAAGGGCCTCTCCGCCCTGCTGGAGACCCACGCCTGCAGTGGTGGGTGGGTATTCGGGATGCCCGCGACGCCGACGACGAGCACCTCGCCGAGGAGGAGCGCGACGACATCCCCGACCTCCCGAGTGAGGTGTCGGTGGAGCTGCGCGGGGAGCTCGGGGAGAGGTTCGAGCGCTTCACGTCCGACCACGCCGGCGCCCGGGGCCTGTCGGGGGTGAACCAAGGACCCCGAGGCCGGGTTCAGCGCCCGCGGTTCTGCCACCACCAGCGCACCAGCAGGGTCAGCGACGCCAGCAGCCCGGCCAGCACGACGAGCTGGCCCAGCGGCGATGACAGCCCGGTCGGGTCCATGGCTGCGAGGTTACCCAGCGGCGGCGAGGTTACCCAGCGGTGGCGCGGTCACAGCGGCGGCGAGGTTACCCAGCCCATGTCGCGGGTGAGGTGCCGAACGCCGGCGGCGGTCCGGGCCAGGCCAGGTCCGCGCCGTCGACGGTTCCAGGCGGCGCGGCGACCGTGAGCCGCCCGACGGGGGCGTCGAGCTCCACGAGGTGGGCTGCCGGGTCGACCCCGGGTACGTCCACGGCGGGCGCGCGGGGAAGCGACTGCAGCCACGCGGCCGTCCCGATCAGGGAGAACCGCACGTGGTGGGTGCCGCCGTCGCGGCGCTGCCGGTCCAGGGCGAGCAGCGCGCCGGCGGCGGCGAGGTAGCCGGTGGCATGGTCGAGGACCTGGGCCGGCAGCGCGCCGGGTGCGTCCGCAGTCCCCTCGGCCACGGCGATCCCGCACGCCGCCTGCACGAGGCTGTCGAAGCCGCGACGGGCCGCCCACGGGTGGCGGGGCCCCCACGCCGACAGGGTGACGATCACCAACCCCGGATGTCGCTGCGCCAGTGCTCCCGGGGCGAGCCCGAACCGGTCCAGCGCGCCGGGCCGGTATCCGGTGACGACGACGTCCGCGCCGGTGAGTAGCCGGTCGAGTGTGTCGGGATCGGCCCGGAGGTCGAGCAGCGCGCTGCGCTTGCCCGCCAGCGTGTCCCAGGCCAGCAGCGGGATCTCGGGGAACTCCGGGTGGTCGAGGCGCAGTACGTCGGCGCCGTGCGCGGCGAGCGTGCGGGTCGCCACCGGGCCCGCGATCACCCGGGTCAGGTCGAGCACCCGGGGCCTGCGTGCAGGCCGGGCAGGCGCGGGGCCGAGTTCACGATGCTCGACGAGGCCGGGCGCCGGACCCGTGGCGCCGCGCCAGACCTCCTCAGTGCGGACCGCCGCGCCGACGCCGCCTGCGTCGTGCAGGGCCGTCTCCAGCTCGACGCCCCGGCGACCGGCGATCGCGGCCGGGACGTCGGCCTCCGCGCAGCCGAGCACCCGCAGTGCCGCCGCCCGGTGCCACGGGTAGTTGGCGTGCAGCCGGAGCCAGCCGTCGGAGGTGCGATGGAAGGCCGAGAGCGCGTCGAACGGGCTACCCACCGCCCGCCCGTCCCGGAGCAGGTATCGCTCGCTGCGCAGTGCGACGGCGAGTGCACGGGTGTCCACGCCCACGCGGGCGCCGGTGCGGAGGGTGGCGGCGAGCAGGCAGGCCCCTACCGCTGCGGCACCGACGTCGGTGACGGGGAACGTCGAGCGCAACGTGGTCGGCGGCCCGGTCACGGTGTATCGCTGCAGCTCGTCGGCTGCGCCGCCGAGCAGGTCCCAGACGGCGGGGAGCAGGTCGGTCACCCATCCTCCTCGTCGGCGTTCGTCCGGGCGTGCCGTGCGGTGTTGTTCTCAGCCTCGCACTACCGTGGTCGACGTGCGACTGACCCAATTCCGGGAGTTGATGGATGGCGAGTTCGGCGCCGCTCGCGCCGCCTCGGTGTCCCGCGACCATGTGTTCGCCCTGCTCGGCGGGCGGACTGTGGACCAGGCGCTCGAGCACGGCTTTGCCACCCGCGATGTGTGGAGCGCCGTGTGTGACGCCTATGACGTGCCACCGGCCAGGCGCTGACCGCCGGGCGCGGCACCCTAGCCGTCCAGCGTGTCGGGTAGGCAGTCGAACAGTTGTTCGCTAGTATTCGGTCCACATCGAGGTGCGGCTGTCCACAGATCGCCACCGTTTCACCAGATTGTCGGTGGCGCCCCCTACCGTCGACGCAGACCAACCGAGAAGTCCCGAATACCGTGAGGTGGAGACCGACGATGACCGCACCCGACCGTGAGAAGGCGCTCGCCCTCGCCCTCGCCCAGATTGAGAAGAACCACGGCAAGGGCTCGGTGATGCGTCTGGGCGACGACACCCGCCCGCCCATCGGCATCATCCCCACGGGATCGATCGCCCTCGACGTCGCGCTGGGCACGGGCGGCCTGCCCCGCGGTCGCATCGTGGAGATCTACGGACCGGAATCCTCGGGAAAAACTACGGTGGCATTGCACGCAGTCGCGAATGCCCAGGCCGCGGGAGGCATCGCCGCCTTCATCGACGCCGAGCACGCGCTGGACCCGGAGTACGCCAAGGCCCTCGGCGTCGACACCGACAACCTGCTGGTATCGCAGCCCGACACGGGGGAGCAGGCCCTCGAGATCGCCGACATGCTGATCCGCTCCGGCGCGCTCGACATCATCGTCATCGACTCGGTGGCCGCACTCGTCCCGCGCGCCGAGATCGAGGGCGAGATGGGCGATAGTCACGTCGGGCTGCAGGCCCGCCTGATGAGCCAGGCGCTGCGCAAGATCACTGGCGCGCTGAGTAACTCCGGCACCACGATGATCTTCATCAATCAGTTGCGGGAAAAGATCGGTGTGATGTTCGGCTCCCCGGAAACAACCACCGGTGGCAAGGCGCTCAAGTTCTACGCTTCGGTGCGCCTGGACATCCGCCGCATCGAGACCCTCAAGGACGGCGGCGATGCGGTCGGAAACAGAACTCGCGTGAAGGTCGTGAAGAACAAGGTAGCGCCTCCTTTCAAGCAGGCCGAGTTCGATATTCTGTATGGAATCGGAATCAGCCGTGAGGGCTCGCTGGTCGACGTGGGTGTAGAGCAGGGAATCGTCCGGAAGTCCGGGGCTTGGTACACCTACGAGGGGGACCAGATGGGGCAGGGCAAGGAGAACGCCCGCAAGTTCCTCAAGGAGAACCCCGACGTCAGCGACGAGATCGAGAAGCGGATCAAGGAGAAGCTCGGAATCGGGCCCCGGGTCGATGCCGAGGTCGCCCCGGCTCCCGCACCGGTCGACTTCTGAGCATGCCGGCCGGTCGGGGGGAGGACGGCGCTCGGGTAGCCCGGCTCGACGGGGTGGGGGCCGGTGCGGCAGAGCCGGCGCAGGTCGCTCCGCTCGACGCGGTCGCTGACACCGTCTCCGCCACCCACGCGAGGGCGGACCTCACCGGCTTGGGCGGCGTCGTAGGCGACGTCGCCCGGGTCGCCTCCTTCACCCCCGCAGACGGCCCCGGCAGCGGTCCGAACGAGGCTCCGGTCGCCCTGTTCGAAGCCGAGCGGGTGGGGGGTGGTCGTACAGGTGTTCCGGTCGCCGATTTCGACGCCTCGCGCCGCCCCGCCGGTCGACGAACCACCCGGCGGAGTCAGCCGGCCGAGGCCGCCTCCGACCAGACCCCGGACAGCCCCGGACCGGACAGCCCCGGACCGGACAGCGCCGCACCGGACAGCGCCGCACCGGGCCGCAGTCGCGGTGGGATGGCGGCCGGTAGCGATCGGGGTCGGAAGCGAGGGGGCCGCCGGCCGCCTGGCGAGATCGACCCGCACGCAGACCCGGTCGCGGTGGCGCGGGAGACGTGCCTCCGACTACTCACCGACCGCGCCCGTACCCGCCAGGAACTCGCCCAGTCGCTACGGCGTAAGGGCGTGCCCGACGAGGCGGCGAACACGGTGTTGGAGGGGCTCGACGCCGTCGGCCTGATCGACGACGCTGCGTTCGCGGACCAGTGGGTCCACTCGCGCCATGCCTACCGCGGCCTCGCCCGCCGGGCAATCGCGATGGAACTGCGCCGCAAGGGGGTCGACGACGAGGTGGCGGGTGAAGCGCTCGCCGCGGTCGACGCCGAGTCCGAGGAGCGCCGAGCCCGCGAGCTGGTCGACCGCAAACTGCGCTCGCTGATCCTCGAGACCACCGAGCAACGGGCCACGGTAGCGCGGCGGCTGGTCGGGATGCTTGCACGCAAGGGCTACGGCGGCGGCATCGCCTACCGCGTGGTGCGCGAGGCGCTCGCCGCCCACGGCGCCGACGCCGAGGAGTTCGCCGCCGACTGAACCTGTGCTAGCGCTTCTGGCGGCGGCTGCCGCCGTGCCAGTCCTGCTGCACACCCGCCTCGTTCTCGTCAACCCCGAGCGATCGCAGCTGCGGTAGCTCGCGCAGGCTCCGCTTCAACTCGGCAAAGCCGGGGAAGCGGGCCAGACCGATCACGTGGTCCCACAGTTCGACGGCTTGATCGTCGTCGGGCAGGCGGCTGATCACCGGTCCGAAGAACGCCACCCCGGCCGGGGGCTCGAAGTGCAGGATCGGGGTCCCCACGTCCTTACCGGTCAGCGTGAGGGCCTCGTCGGTCTCGGCCAGGATCTCCACGTCCCATGACGTGTCCTCCAGGGCATCGGCCAGCGTGAGCGGCAGGGCGGCCTCGGCGAGTGCCGGCTCGACGAACTGCCGCGTGCCCAGGTGGCCGTCGGGCAGGGGTCCGTCATCGAAGACATGCGCTCCGAGCGCGGCGTACAGCTGCGCCACCGCCGGCCGTCCATGCTCGGCCCGGGTACGCGCCGCCACCCGGAGCATCCGCAACCCGGCGGTGTGGCCCGCCTCGTACTCCGGCGGGAAGTGCGCGTCGTAGTCGATGTGGGAGTTGAGCAGGCGCAGCGAGATGAAGCGCCAGTCCACGGTGTAGTCGCGCTTGGCCTGGACCTTGCGCACCCACTTGCTGGTCATCCAGGCGAACGGGCATACGGGGTCGAAGTAGAAGTTGATGTCAGCGGCATCGATGTCACGGGTCACGAATCCAGGCTAGTTCGGTCCGGCCGGTTGCCGCAGCACCTGAACATCACCGGGGAACCCGCCACGGGCGGACAGATCGGCCAGGAATGACAGGAGTGTGTCGCGGAACGCGCGAACGGCGTGGGTGAGAGCGAGGTCGGCACGGTGGGCCAGCGCGACGGTGCGGTACAGCGGGGGAGTGAGCACGGTACGGCGCAGCCGGGGTCGCCCGACGAACACCAGGTCAGGCACCACGGCGACGCCGGTGCCCGCCTCCACCAGACGCAGCACCGCGTCCATCTCCCCGCCCTGCACGGCGAACCGGGGTGTCACGCCCGCCTCCGCGAACGCGCGCAACGTCGTCTCTCGGACGTCGTAGCCCTTCCGGGGAACGACCAGCGGGTGCCGCGCAAGCTCACGCACGCTCAGCGAGCCGTGCGCGGTCGGCGCGTCAGCCGATGCCGGTGAGGCCACCGACAGTCGCTCGCGCAGCACCGGCGTGCTGCGCAGGGCCGGATCGATCCCCGCTGCGGGCACGATCACCAGCGCGATGTCGAGCTCGCCGCGCACGAGCGAGCGGACGAGCGGCTGGGATCCGTCCTCGGCGAGCAGGAGACCGATGTCGGGGTGCCGCTCGTGGAACACACGCAGCACGTCGGCCAGCACACCGAGACACAGCGACGGCGTAGCCCCGATCCGGACCCGCCCGCTGCGCAGCCCGACCAGTTCCGCGACGACCCTGCGGGCACTCTCGGCATCGGCGAGCATCCGCCGCGCCAGCGGCAGCACCGCCTCACCGGCCGCGGTGAGCATCGGGCCGTCGCGGCCGCTGCGGTCCACGAGTGGTGCCCCCAGCTCGTCCTCCAGGGCCTTGAGCTGCCGCGACAAAGTTGGTTGTGCGACTCCGAGCGCCTCGGCTGCTCGGGTGAAACTGCGCACATCGGCGACGGCTACGAAGTAGGCGAGCTGCTGCAGGGTCACGGCGGATAGCGTACGGGCATCGCTGACGTTGAAGTGATGCATTGGACGGCCGCCGTCTGTGCAGTGACTCTGGCGCCATGGCTACTTCCGGTCGACACGCAGGCGCGCGGGGACGATCCCGCCACTGTCGCGGGCCGTATCCGGCGGGGTATCTCGGGCTCTCGTGGCACAGGCCACCCGGACCGGGCCGCAATGCCATGACCTGCGTCACCACCAGCCATGTCGGGGAAGCCGGGGCCGTCGCCCGGGACGCAGTGCCGAAGCGATTCGTCGTACGCTCCGTCCGAATTCAGACGACCCGACGTCGTGGCGTGGCTCCTCTCCGTAATGGAGACGTGCGGTTTACCTGCCGACGCCGTCGGCACCGCGGAAGATGAGGATTCCCTGACGTGTCATCCGCCCCAGATATCTCGCTTCGCACAGGCGCATCCGCAGGCCGGGCTCAGATCTCGGCACGGACGCTGCGCACCGACCGGTGGTGGCTTCCACCACTGCTCAACTTCGCAGGACTGTCCGCGTGGGTGATCTACGCGACAGTCCGCGCCTTCGTGCAGGATTCGTACTTCGTCGAGCAGTACAACTACCTGACGCCCTTCTACTCGCCGTGCTTCTCGCTCGGCTGTGAGCCGGCGGCGTCACATTTCGGGCAGTTCCTTCCCGACGTCTGGTGGCTGCCGTACGCCTCGCTCACGCTGCCGTTCCTGCTGCTCTTCCGGCTCACCTGCTACTACTACCGCAAGGCCTACTACCGGGCCTTCTGGCTGTCACCGCCGGCGTGCGGCGTAGCCGAGCCGCACAAGAAGTACACCGGTGAGACGCGGTACCCGCTGCTCGGGCAGAACCTGCACCGCTATTTCTTCTACGCGGCCGCGCTCATCTCACTGATCAACACCTACGACGCGATCGTGGCATTCGGCAAGGCGGACGGCAGCTTCGGCCTCGGGTTGGGCAACATCATCCTGGTGGCCAATGTCGTGGCGCTGTGGGCATACACGATCTCGTGCCACTCGTGCCGCAGCATCGTGGGTGGGCGCATCAACAACTTCTCCAAGCACCCGATGCGTTACAAGTCCTGGCAGTTCGTCTCCCGGCTCAACACCAAGCACATGCAGTTGGCTTGGCTCACCCTGGGGACGCTGGCGTTCACGGACTTCTACATCATGGCCGTCTCGGCCGGGTGGATCTCCGACCTGCGGATAGTGGGGTGACTGTGATGACTACTTCTGGGATGACCTCTTCCGGAGTGACCACTTCTGGCGTGACCGAGAACATCGAACGACACGAGTACGACGTCGTCGTGATCGGAGCCGGAGGAGCGGGGTTGCGCGCCGCCATCGAGGCCCGCGCGCAGGGCAAACGGACCGCGATCATCTCCAAGTCGCTGTTCGGCAAGGCCCACACGGTGATGGCCGAGGGTGGCTGCGCCGCTGCGATGGGCAACGTCAACAGCAACGACAACTGGATGGTCCACTACCGCGACACCATGCGCGGCGGGAAGTACCTCAACAACTGGCGGATGGCCGAGCTGCACGCCAAGGAGGCGCCGGACCGCGTCTGGGAGCTCGAGACCTACGGTGCGCTGTTCGACCGCACCAAGGACGGCAAGATCAGCCAGCGCAACTTCGGTGGGCACACCTACCCGCGGCTGGCGCACGTCGGTGACCGCACGGGCCTCGAGCTGATCCGCACCCTGCAGCAGAAGATCGTCTCGCTGCAGCAGGAGGACTTCCGCGAGACCGGTGATTACGAGGCCAACATCCGGGTCTTCCACGAGTGCACGATCACCGACCTCTTCACGTCCGACCCGGGCGCTGGTGACCCGGAAGGAACAAGGAGGATCGCCGGCGCATTCGCGTACTACCGCAGCACCGGCACGTTCGTCCGCTTCGACGCTCCGGCCATCGTGCTCGCCACCGGCGGGGTGGGAAAGAGCTACCAGGTGACGTCGAACTCCTGGGAGTACACCGGCGACGGCCATGCGCTCGCCCTGCGCGCGGGCGCCACGCTGATCAACATGGAGTTCCTGCAGTTCCACCCGACGGGCATGGTCTGGCCGCCGTCGGTGAGGGGGATCCTGGTCACCGAGTCGGTGCGCGGTGACGGCGGGGTCCTGAAGAACTCCGAGGGCAAGCGCTTCATGTTCGACTACATCCCGGACGTCTTCAAGGAGCAGTACGCCACCACAGAGGAGGAGGGCGACCGCTGGTACGAAGACCAGGAGAACAACCGCCGTCCCCCGGAGCTCCTCCCGCGTGACGAGGTCGCCCGCGCGATCAACTCCGAGGTCAAGGCCGGCCGGGGCACCCCGCACGGCGGCGTGTACCTCGACATCGCCTCGAGGCTCAAGCCCGAGGAGATCCAGAAGCGCCTCCCGTCGATGTACCACCAGTTCAAGGAACTGGCCGATGTCGACATCACCAAAGAGGCGATGGAGGTCGGCCCGACCTGTCACTACGTGATGGGCGGCGTCGAGGTCGAGCCCGACACCGGCATGTCGACGGTCCCGGGCCTGTTCGCGGCCGGAGAGTGCTCCGGCGGCATGCACGGCTCGAACCGGCTCGGCGGCAACTCGCTGTCGGACCTGCTGGTGTTCGGCCGCCGCGGGGGCGCCGGTGCCGCGGAGTACGTCGACTCCCTCGCGGGCGTCCGGCCGGCCGTGGCCGTCGACGACCTCGACGAGGCGGTGAAGCGGGCACTCCGGCCGTTCTCCAGCGCCGCCGAGGGCGGAGAGAACCCGTTCGTGGTGCATCTCGAACTGCAGAAGACGATGGGTGACCTGGTCGGCATCATCCGCAAGGCCGACGAGATGGAGCTTGCACTCAAGGCGCTACAGGACATCGCCACCCGTGCCCGCACCGTCAGCGTCGAGGGTGGCCGGGTGTTCAACCCCGGCTGGCATCTCGCATTGGACCTGCGCAACATGCTGCTGGTGTCGATGTGTGTGGCGAGGGCGGCATTGGAGCGGCAGGAGAGCCGGGGCGGGCACACCCGCGACGACTACCCGGTGATGGACTCCGACTGGCGCCATGTGCTGCTGGTGCTGTCCGCGCTGGGCGAGGACAACGTCGATCTGGTGCACAAGGAGCAGCTCGCGATGCGGTCCGACCTGCTGGACCTGTTCGAACTCGACGAGCTCAAGAAGTACTACACCGGCGAAGAGCTGGGCGGCCACCGCGCCGGGGAGGCGATGTCATGACCCACGATCAGCACTTCCGCGTCTGGCGCGGTGATTCGGAGAAGGGCGATCTCGTCGACTACCCGGTGGAGGTGAACGAGGGCGAGGTGGTCCTCGACATCATCCACCGCCTCCAGCAGACGCAGGCCCAGGACATGGCCGTGCGCTGGAACTGCAAGGCCGGCAAGTGCGGCTCGTGCAGTGTGGAGATCAACGGCAAGCCGCGACTGGCCTGCATGACCCGGATGTCGACCTTCACCGAGACCGAGGTCATCACGGTCACGCCGCTGCGGACGTTCCCGGTGATCCGGGACCTCGTCACCGACGTGTCGTTCAACTACACCAAGGCCCGCGAGATCCCGAGCTTCGCGCCACCGCCCGACGTCGAGTTGGGCGACTACCGGATGGCGCAGATCGACGTGGAGCGGAGCCAGGAGTTCCGCAAGTGCATCGAGTGCTTCCTGTGCCAGAACACCTGCCACGTGGTGCGCGACCACGAGGAGAACAAGGAGGCCTTCGCCGGCCCGCGCTACCTCATGCGGATCGCGGAGCTCGACATGCATCCCCTCGACGTCGCGGACCGGCAGAAGGAGGCCCAGGAGGAGCACGGCCTGGGCATGTGCAACATCACCAAGTGCTGCACCGAGGTCTGCCCCGGGCACATCAAGATCACTGACAACGCGCTGATCCCGCTCAAGGAGCGCGTCGTCGACCGCAAGTACGACCCACTGGTGTGGTTGGGCAGCAAGATCTTCAAGCGTCCCGGCGCGTAGGAGCCCGCTCCCGTACACCGGAGTGCAGGAAAGCCACGTTCACGCCCACGCGGGGCAGGAACGTGGCTTTCCTGTGAGCGGGCGGGGCGCGCGTCAGCCCAGTGAGCGGCGGATCTCGTCGAGTTTCGCTTTCGCGGCTTTCGCACGCTCGGCCTGCTGTTCGTCCAGGGAGCGGGCCGCAGCGGTCTCGCCGACCAGTTCCGTGGTGCCCAGGCTCGTCGCGTAGCGGCCCTCGATCTTGTCGCGGACGTAGTCGAGGCTCGGCACGCCGCGCTCGTCGTAGTCCGGGGCAGGCGGTGGTGGCGGAGCTGTGACGGGGGCAGGGGCTGGGGTGTGGTCCGGGACGATCTCTGCGTCGATCGGATCGGTGTCCTTCGGACGATCGGGCGAATCGGTCATCAAGGATAATTCCCCGCTTCGAGTGGCTATTTCCCCTGCACGGTACGCCCTTCATCACTCGAATGGCTTAGCTTCGCGTTTGAAGATCGCGTGACGTCACCGCCTGGTGCTCGTTGAGTTGGCGGGACGTCATCAGGGTGTCCCACCGAGCCACAGGAGGATGACGATGACGGCTGCCGCCCCGACGGTGGGCCCGGCGCAGCAGAGCAGGGTTTCGCGGATCGCGCCCTCGGGCGCACCGGTGGACCTCACGCTCCCCGCCGCTTTCGGTGAGTACCGCTGGTACGGCAACACGCGGTTCTCCGGCCCGCGGTCGGCTCGCCAGTTCTTCCTCGCCCCCGCCGGCGAGCACCGCGCGATCCCGGCCAAGCTGCTTCCGGGAGCCCGGGAGAGCCGCCGGTCGATGCGCGGCTTCGACGCCGTCGTCTTCGAGGCACGTAACCGTTCCGACTCCGCGCTCGTGCTCGCCGGACCGCATCACGAGGCCACCACGTGGTTCGGCGGCCCCGCGCCGGACGCGGCGGGGATCAGCGCCCTCCTGGCGACGTTCCGGTTCACCGACTCGGTAGAGGGCGCCTCGCTCGTGCCGACGTCCGAGCTGCTCGTCAAGCAGATCGACACGGTGCTGATCGGGCGCAACGACTCCTCGGTGCTGATGGTCCGCCGGGCCGCGGACATGCTGCCGACGCTCCCCGAGTGGGCGGGGTTCGCCCTTCCCGGTGGCGAGATGTGGCGTGCCGGTCGGGTGCTCGACGACCGTCAGGCCGCTCTCGTCGCGGGCACGCCACACGAGTGGCGTTATCTGCTCGCCGGTGACAGCGTCGCGATGGATCTCGTGTTCCTCGGCCCCGAGTCCGGGCTTCCCGCGCTCGGCATGGACGAGGCCCAGGTCGTCGAGGCACTCGGCTTGCTCAGCGGCAGCTGGAGGGGCTGAGGGGATGTCAGTCGCACTCGCGGTCGCGTTGCTGGCCCTGCTCGTGGCGCTGTTCGCCCTGGTGGCGATCCTCGCGGTGTACGCACGGGTCCGGGGGCTCGAGGCGGGTCGGGTGGCCGAACTGTCGGGCTACGCCGTCATCGTCGGGCGCCCGGCGCCACCGTCGGTGCGCCCCCACGCGGGGCAGCGGGGCAGCGTCGTCGCCGTGCTCGACGCCGACTGCGCGCTCTGCCACGGTGTGTGGAATGCCCTTCAGGGCGTCTCCGTCAGGGGCACCCGGGCCATCGCGCTCGTCGACCGGCCCGGCGAGTTCCCGGCCGGTGACGCCGAGCTCCTCGTCGACATCGATGCCCGCGCGGACCTGTTCGAGGGCTACTCGCCGACGCTGCTGGCCGTCGACGCCGCCGGCATCGTCACCCACCGCACGTTCGTCTACGCCGATACCGACCTCAGTGCGCTGCTGCAGGACATGACCACACGAG
>JBKJPD010000151.1:0-3181 GCA_046595345.1 Pseudonocardia sp. | reverse complement strand
GACTGCCAGGGCGGCTGGCTGGCCGCGATCTACGCCGCGGTGCACCCCGACCGGGTGCACACGCTGACGCTGGCGGGCGCGCCGATCGATTTCCACGTCGGCGAGTCCGTCATCGCGTCGTCCACCCGCGCGATGACCGGCATGCTGGGCCTGGCCCCCTACCGTGCACTCGTCGCGATGGGGGGTGGGACCATGCCGGGCCGCGCCACCCTGGCCAACTTCATCGCGATCCAGCCCCACGCCCAGGTGTCACGGCAGTTGGCGTTGCTGGAGAACATCACCGACCACAGCCACGTCGAGCGCTACCGGGTGTTCGAGGACTGGTTCAGCCACACCCAGGACATCCCGGGCGCCTTCTACCTGTGGCTGGTGGAGCACCTGTTCCACGGCAACGAGCTGATCTCCGGCGAGCTGGTCGTCGACGGCATGCGGGCGGACATGAGCGCCATCACGTGCCCCTTGTTCCTACTGGCGGGATCGGCCGACCACATCACGCCGCCCGCACAGTTGTTCGCGGCCGCCGACGTCGTGGGTACGCCGAAGGAGCAGATCACCCTGCGCACCGCCAAGGGCGGGCATCTGGGTCTGTTCATGGGGCGCGACGCGCTGCGGGACGACTGGTCGGTGCTCATGGACGCCGTGCGGGCGCTCTCCTGAGGACCCACTGAGAGTCGGTGCCCGGGTGGGAACGTTCTGCCGGATGCGGGCGTTCACACCGTAAGAGCCCCGGCGAACAGGTACCGGAAAGCCGCGCCCGGGTCGCGCACGGGAGGAACGAATCTAGATGACAGTCAAGACCCTGTCGCCAGCTACTCGGCCACGCACGACGCGGTCGGGTTCACCGGCTGTCCCGAGCCAGCGTACCCGCTCCGCGGGTGCCGCGGCCAATACCGATACCGACAGTACCGAGACGGCCGGTACCGAGACCGACAGCGCTGAGACCGAGGACGTCGAGACCGAGGACGCCGACACCGAGGACGCCGACACCGACTCGGACCGCAGCTCGGTGTTCCCGTCGGAGGACACGCCCGGCGGGCGTCCCGAGATGACCCCGGAGGACCTCGACGCCCAGAGCCCCGCCGCTGACCTCGTGCGGGTCTACCTCAACGGCATCGGCAAGACGGCCCTGCTGACCGCTGCGGGCGAGGTCGACCTGGCCCGCCGCGTCGAGGCCGGGGTCTTCGCCCAGCACGTGCTCGACATGGCGGCGCAGGACGGCACCGTGGTCGAGCGGCAGCACACCGCCGACCTCCGGGCCATCGTCCGCGACGGCCGCCGCGCCCGTAACCACCTTCTCGAAGCCAACCTGCGACTGGTTGTATCGCTGGCCAAGCGCTACACCGGCCGCGGCATGCCCTTGCTGGATCTGATCCAGGAGGGCAACCTGGGCCTGATCCGCGCGGTCGAGAAGTTCGACTACGCCAAGGGCTTCAAGTTCTCCACCTACGCCACGTGGTGGATCCGGCAGGCGATCACCCGGGGTATGGCGGATCAAGCCCGGACCATCCGGCTGCCCGTGCACCTGGTGGAGCAGGTCAACAAACTGGCCAGGATGAAACGCGACCTGCACCAGAAGCTGGGCCGTGACGCCACCCACGAGGAGCTCGCCGAGGAGTCGGGCATCCCCGAGGGGAAGATCGCCGACCTGCTCGATCACGCGCGCGATCCGGTCTCGCTGGACATGCCCGTGGGGTCCGAGGAGGAGGCGCCGCTCGGCGACTTCATCGAGGATGGCGAGGCGACCGACGCCGAGACCACGGTCATCTCGCGTCTGCTGCACGACGACCTGCGCCGGGTGCTCTCCACCTTGGAGGACCGCGAGCAGCACGTGATCCGGCTGCGCTACGGCCTTGACGACGGCCAGCCGCGCACGCTCGACCAGATCGGCCGCCGCTTCGGGCTCTCCCGGGAGCGGGTCCGCCAGATCGAGCGCGAAGTCATGGCCAAGTTGCGGATCGGCGAGCGGGCCGACCGGCTGCGCGCCTACGCGAGCTGATCACCTGGCGATTCACTGACCGACGCCGCCCGTGGGGCTCCCCAATCAGCACGGACGGCGCCAGTCAGTGACATGTCTACTCGCCCTGAACAGCAGCCGACAACCGACTGGCCACTGCCGAAAGGCAGTTTCACTCTAACGTGACCACAGTCACGCAGTGGCTTCCGTCACATCGCGAATCGGAGACCTCACGGCCACGCGACGACCAATTCCGACTGTCTCGCTAGGGTCGACCCATGTCTGGTTCGTTGCCGGGAACGTCGTCAGCTCCGCCCGGGCGGGTCTCGCCCGCCATCATGCGCGAGGTGCTCGGCCATTTCGTCTCCGGCATCGTCGTGATCACTGCCGCCGGGCAGTCCGGGCCGCTGGGGTTCACCTGCCAATCCTTCGCGTCGCTGTCCCTTGATCCGCCGCTGGTCAGCTTCGCGCCGGCGCGGACGTCATCGACGTGGCCACGGATCCGCGAGGTCGGGACGTTCTGCGTCAACGTCCTCGCGGCCGATCACGAGCAGGTCAGCTCCGGTTTCGCGCGATCGGGCGTGGACCGGTTCGACGGCGTGAAATGGCGGCCCGCACCCTCCGGGGCACCGGTGCTCGACGGCGTCAGCGCCTGGGTCGACTGCTCGCTGTGGGCCGAGCACGACGGCGGCGACCACACCATCGCGGTCGGGTGGGTGCAGGACCTCGGCGCCGACCCGGCGCGCCTGCCGTTGCTCTACTACCGCGGCCGCTACGGCGTCACCGCGGACCCGAAGGTCGAGCTGTGACCGTCACGATCGTCGGTGTCGTCTGCGGGCCGGACGCGGACGGCCGCCGCGGGAAGTATTTTTCCGCAGCGATGCTGTGGATCAGTCACGACCGAGGGCGGCGAGCAGTTCACCCAGTGCATCGAGGCTGTGGGCGCTGACCACGGCATCGCAGTACGGCCAGGCCGCAGCCATACCTCCGACGAGCGGGCGGTAGCCATCGTGGCGCGTGCGGGGGTTGGCCCACACGACCCGGTGCGCCACCTGCCGTAGGCGGGCCATCTCGCGGGCGACCAGCGCCGGATCGCCGGTGTCCCAGCCGTCGGACAGGACCAGCACCACCGCGCCGCGGGCCATCCCCCGGCGGCCGTGATCGTTGTTGAAGCGGTGCAGCGCTTCGCCGATGCGGGTGCCGCCCGACCAGTCCGGGGCCAGCTGC
>JBKJPD010000046.1:0-9831 GCA_046595345.1 Pseudonocardia sp. | reverse complement strand
CTCACCGGCCACAAGCTCGGTGGACCCTACGGCGCGGGCGCACTGCTGCTCGGCCGGCAGGTGGCGCTCACGCCGCTGCTGCACGGCGGCGGGCAGGAGCGCGACGTGCGCTCGGGCACTCTCGACACCCCTGCCGTCGTCGGGCTCGCCACCGCTGTCGAGCTGTCGGTGGCCGACGCGCCGCGCCGCGCCGCGATGCTCGCCGGGCTGCGTGACGACCTGATCGGCAAGATCCTCGCCACGGTGCCCGACGCGACGGTCAACGGCGACCCGGGCACCGGTGTCGTCGAGGGCGGGCCGTCGCGGCTGCCCGGCAACGCGCACCTGTCGTTCCCCGGCTGCGAGGGCGACAGCCTGCTCATGCTGCTCGACGCCCACGGCATCGAGTGCTCCACCGGTTCGGCGTGCACGGCGGGCATCGCGCAGCCCAGCCACGTGCTGCTGGCAATGGGCGCCGACGAGGCCACCGCGCGCGGGTCGCTGCGGTTCTCCCTGGGCCACACCTCCACGGCCGAGGACATCGACAAGGTCGCAGTGGTGATCGGCCAGGTGGTGGACCGCGCCCGGCGGGCGGGCCAGACGGCCACCGCGGTCGGCCGATGAAGATCCTCGCAGCGATGAGCGGCGGGGTCGACTCCGCCGTCGCCGCCGCCAGGGCCGTCGACGCGGGGCACTCCGTCGTCGGGGTGCATCTCGCGCTGTCGGAGACGCCTGCCGCCCTGCGCGGCGGGTCGCGCGGGTGCTGTTCCAAGGAGGACGCCGGCGACGCCCGGCGCGCCGCCGACATCCTCGACATCCCGTTCTACGTCTGGGATTTCGCGGCCAGGTTCGCCGAGGACGTGGTGGACGACTTCGTCGCCTCCTACGCCGCGGGCCGGACGCCGAACCCGTGCCTGCGCTGCAACGAGAAGATCAAGTTTGCGGCGCTGTTGGACCGGGCGCTCGGGCTCGGGTTCGACGCGGTGTGCACGGGGCACTACGCGCGGCTGGGCAGCGACGTCGACGGATGGGGGGAGCTGCGCCGCGCCGTCGATCCCGACAAGGACCAGTCCTACGTCCTGTCCGTGCTCACCCGCCGGCAGCTCGCCCACGCGATGTTCCCGATCGGCGACACCCTCAAGGGGCAGGTCCGTGCCGAGGCGGCCGCCCGCGGGCTGCGGGTGGCCGACAAGCCCGACAGCCACGACATCTGCTTCATCCCCTCCGGCGACACCCGGGCGTTCCTCGCGGAGCGGATCGGCACGCGCCCCGGTGCGGTGGTGGACGACGCCACGGGCGAGGAGTTGGGCCGCCACGACGGCGTCCACGGGTTCACCGTCGGCCAGCGCAAGGGCATCGGCGTCGACGCACCCGCAGCCGACGGTCGCCCGCGCTACGTGCTGGGCATCGAGCCCGTCACCGGCACCGTCCGCGTCGGGCCCGCGGTGGCGCTCGACGTCCGACGGATCGAGGCCACCCGCCCGGTGTGGAGCGCAGGCCGTTCCCCGGGCGACCGGTTCGCCTGCGTCGCGCAGGTCCGGGCGCACGGCGGGCTCGCCCCAGCCACCGCCGTCCCGTCGGCGGATGGGCTGCGGGTGGAGCTGACCGAGCCGCTTCGAGGGGTGGCCCCCGGCCAGGCGGTCGCGCTCTACCGCCCGGACCCCGCCGGCGATGTGGTGCTGGGCAGCGCCACCATCACCTCCTGCGCGCGGTAGCGCACCGGGCCGCACTCACATCGCACAGGTTCGCACGGATGTGCCGCTCGTCGGTTCGAGGTGGGGCACCGGGGGCGGGGCACCGGGTCGTGGGTGGTAGACAGCGTCGTGAGCACCGATGACGTACTGGCGGCTGCCCTTGCCGCGGCTGGGCTGGGTCGTGCGCGGCCTGTCGCTGCGGGGCCCTCCGCGGAACCCGCCGCACTGCCGCACTGGCCCGACGGCGCCGCCACCGGCGTCGGCTCCATGCCAGGCGAGGATGCGCGGGAGGCCGCCGCCACGATCGTCGGGGAGCTGCCCCTGCTGCCGCACCTGCCCGAGCTGCCGGCCCGCGGGGTCGGCGCCGACATGATCGGGCGGACGGCGGCGCTGCTCGTCGACATCGCCGTCGAGGTCCGCCCGTCGGGCTACCGGGTCGCCGGCCGTCCCGGGCGCGAGCACCGCCGCGGCGTCGACCTGATGCGCGGTGACATCGACGCGTTCGACGAGGCCTGCGAGCCCGCCCGGCCGGGCTGGGTGAAGGTGCAGGCGGCCGGCCCGTGGACACTGGTGAGCACCGTCGAGGTGCGCACCGGGCACCGCGTCCTCACCGACCAGGGTGCGGTCCGCGAGTTCGCTGAGAGCCTCACCGAGGGCCTGCGACTGCATATCGCGGAGGTGGCGTCGCGCACCGGAGCCAAGGTGCTCCTGCAGCTCGACGAGCCGGGGCTCGAAGCCGTGCTGGCCGGTACGGTGCCCACGCCGTCGGGCTACGGGACGGTCCGGTCGGTCTCGGAGGCCGACGCCAAGGACGTGCTACGCGACCTGATCGCCGCCGTCGGGGTACCCGTGGTGATCCACTGCTGCGCCGACCGCCCGCCGGTGCGGGTGCTCGCCGACGTCGGGGCCGCGGGCATCGGGATCGACGCGACGCGCCCGGCCGTCTCGGGGCGGACCGCGGAGCCCGCCGCTCTCGACGCGCTGGGCGAGATCTGGGACGCCGGTACCCCGCTGCTACTGGGCCTGGTGCCCGCGATCGACCCCCGGCGGCCGGTCTCGTCGCGGCAGCTCGCCGGTCCCGCGTTCGACCTGGCCGACCGGCTCGGCTTCGACCGGGTGCGGCTCGCATCGCTGTGCGTCCCCACCCCTACGTGCGGCCTTGTCGGGGCCAGCCCCACGTGGTCCCGTCGAGCGTTGGAGCTGGCCCGTGAACTGGGTGTGGCCTTCCTCGTCCCACCCGAGGACAACTGACCCCGCGAGTCGGTGCGTGGGGGTGCGCGAGTCGCCACGAATCGACGGCGGCCACCGGAGCGTCCCCCGGCCAGCTACCCTCCGCGTCATGCACGGTGATCGGCTGCTTCTCGGACCTGGCCCGTCCATCCCCTACCCAGAGGCGATGGAGGCGCTGAGCCGTCCCGTCCTGGGACACCTCGATCCCGAGTACCTCGGGCTGATCGGCGAGATCGGCGACCGCCTTCGCGCGGTGTTCCGCACCGAGAACGCGCTGACGCTGCCGGTCAGCGGTACGGGCTCGGCCGGCATGGAGGCCTGCCTCGCCTCGTTGCTCGAACCGGGCGAGACCGTGATCGTCGGGATCAACGGCTACTTCGGCGAGCGCATCTGCGAGGTCGCGCACCGCGGCGGGGCCCGGGTGGTTCGGGTCGAGGCCCCGTGGGGCACCGCGCTCGACCCCGCCGACCTGCTGGCGGCGCAGCGGGCGAACCCGCACGCTGCGCTCGTCGCCGTCGTCGCCGCGGAGACGTCCACCGGTGTTCGCAACGACGTCGCCCCGCTCGGCCCGGAGCTCGCGAAGACCGACACGCTGCTGCTCGTGGACGCGGTCACGGCGCTCGGCGGCACCCGCCTCGAGATCGACGCCTGGGAGATCGACGCCTGCTACTCGGCAAGTCAGAAGTGCCTCGGCGCCCCACCCGGGCTCGCCCCGGTCACGCTCGGCGCGCGCGCCGTCGCCAAGATGGCGGCCCGCACCGCACCGATCCACTCCTTCTACCTCGACCTCGGGTTGCTGCACGACTTCTTCCTGTCCAGCCCGCCGAAGTACCACCACACGGCGTCGTCCACGCTGGCCTACTCGTTGCACGCGGGGCTCGGGCGGCTACTGGAGGAGGGCGTCGAGCAGGTGTGGGATCGGCACACCCGGATCGGGACATTGCTCCAGACAGCGCTGCCGGAGCTGGGTTTCGAGCTGGTCGCCGCCGCCGGCACGCGACTCCCGCAGCTCACCGCCGCGTTGCTCCCGGAAGGCCTCGACGACGGGCCGTCGCGTAAGCGTCTGCTCGCCGACTACGGCATCGAGGTCGGTGGCGGGCTCGGTGCGTTCGCGGGCCGCGCCTGGCGCATCGGGCTGATGGGGCACAGCGCCACGGAGCGTTCGGTCGTCACATTGCTGGGCGCGATCGGGGAGGTTCTGAAGGCCTGACGACCCGGTGACCGCGGCCACCGCCGTCCACAACCGGCACCGGGAAGATCTCCGGTGCCGGTTGTGACGTTCTACAGCGTCTACCGGCGCGGGGTTACGGCCGCCCGGCGGCCTCTTTCACGGGGGCTGCGGTGGGGCTCGAATCTGCCGGCTCGCCGTAGTTGTTCTCGACCGCGGCGAACGACGGGTCGTCGGCGAAGGACTTCATCCGGGCGATCTTGTAGATGAGCAGGCCGTAGAGAGACTTGGCCAGAATGTCGGCGATCGAGTAGCCGGCCTGCTTTCCGACCCACGCGTCGGCCCCGGCGAACCCGAGCAGCGGGAGCAGGTAGGCGATCGGGTACACGCCCCAGGTGGCGAGCAGCAGGATGCGCATCCGGCTGACCGTGGCCCGCACGGTGGCCGGCTGGCGGTCGAGCGAGCGGGTCAGTTCGATGAACAGGACGTAGAGGATGTAGAGGAAGGGGATGGTGGACAGCAGGCCGAACAGGTTGCGGATCCCATCGTTCCCGCTGATCTCGCCGGGATAGCCCAGCGAGATCATCAGGGCGGAGGCAGGAATCAAGCGCCACAGCAGGGAGGCCTTCAGCTTGCGCGCCAGCGCCAGCACCACGACGAGCTCAGTGAGCAGCAGAGGCACCGTCAGCAGCCAGTCGACGTAGCGGTAGCCCTCGTTGAACGAGAACCCGGGCGCCTGTGTGTAGACGCCACGCCCGCCGGCGGCGGTGGTCACGAACGCCTCGCGGAACGAGTCGAAGATCCGGAAGTAGTGGTAGGCGGCGATACCGCAGACGATCGCCGAGATCACCAGCGCCTGGCGGTAGCGGGGCAGCACCCGTGGCTGGGCGACGAGCAGGAACAGCGCGGTGAACAGTTGTGCTGCGATCACAATTGACAGCAGGTTGTAGACCGTGTCGAACTGACCCTGGGTCAGTTGGTCGGGAATCATCGTCGATCGACCTCCGAAGCTGCGTTGACGAGCATGTCCCAGCAGGTCGACGGCAGCACAGTAATGCCCGTGACCTGCGGGTCCTGAGCCTGAGCAGTCGACCGTAGCTGCCCCACCATCATGGGACCGGTACGCGGAGTTCGCGCGCTGAGCAAGGTTTGAATCGATTTTGAACCCGCCTGGACGGTCCACCGACATGATCGGGGGGCGGTGCCGGCGGTTCGGCCGGATACTGCGGGGTATGACCGTTCCGACCCGGCGCGCGGCGGCCGAGGAGAACGTCCTGGGGCTGGCCGTGACGTGGTCGCGTCGCATCGTGATCGCCACCGTTCTCGGGACGGTGGTGATGGCTGCGCTGCTGCCGGCTGCCCTCGCGTCGACGCTCGCGCTCCTACTCGTCGGCGCCGGACTCGTGGCCGGACTCCCGCACGGGTCGGTGGACCACCTGCTCGCGAGTCGGCTCACCGGCAGATCACCGGTCGGGGTCACCGTTGCCTACGCCGTCGCCGCAGTTCTGGCCTGGGTTCTGCTCTCCGCCGCCGGGCCCGTCGCACTCGGTGCGGTGGTCGCGCTCAGCGTTCTGCACTTCGGCCTCGGCGAGGTTCAGGTCCACACCCGCACGACGGGCTGGAGGCCGCACCGTGTTGTCGCGACCGCGTTGGCGATCGCCGGCACCGGGGCTCTGCTGTTGCCGCTTGCCCGGTCCGGGGAACAGATGCAGGGTGTCGCCGCGGCGATCTCTCCCGCGGTCGCCGACGTCGTCGGCGCCGATCCGACCCGGCTGGCCCTGGCCGCGCTGTGGATCGGCGCCGCCGGCGTGGCCGGCGTCGCAGCGCTTCGTGCGGGGAAACCGATGGTCGCTGTCGACATCGTCCTGGTGGGGGTCCTTGGTGCGGTCGCGCCGCCGCTGGTCGCCTTCGCGGTGTGGTTCGGCGGCTGGCACGCCCTGCGCCACACCGGACGCCTGCTCATAATCGAGCCAGGCTGTGCGGCACTGATCTCGGCCGGTCGGCCACGGGATGCGGTCCGCAGGCTGGCCCAGCTGGCCGCCTGGCCCTCGGCGGCCGCGGTGGCCGTCCTGGCTGCCGTGGTCGCCTTCACCGTGACCGCACCGGACCTCGAGGTGGCGATCGCCGAGATCCTGCGCCTCCTGCTGGCACTGACGGTGCCGCACATGCTGATCGTCCTGTGGCTCGACCGCCGCGGCCTTGGACCCGTCTGACCGGCGACCCGGCTGTTGCGGCCGTCGAGCCCCCAACCGGTCCACACCCGAGATCCGCACCAGCCATCGGCGGGCGCCGGTGGGTCGGGACCGGGGCGCTCCGTCGGCGGCCCCATGGTGGCCGCTGACGCGCCGACCGGGCCCGGGCGGGGCAGGCTGGGCTGGTGGTACTTCCTGAGTCGTTCGACGTGATCGCTCCATTCCTGCCCCGCCCACATCTGATGCGGCAGCGATGGGCTGATGTGGCGTTCCTGCACTGGGCCGTCGAGCCGGCGGCCGTCGCCCGATTCTTCCCACCCGGTGTCCGTCCGGACGTTCTCGACGGCCGGACCTTCGTCGGGCTCATCCCGTTCCGGATGGTCGGGGCCGGGTTCGCGCACGGCCCGGGGGTGCCGTGGGCGGGCACGTTCTTGGAGACGAACGTGCGGCTCTACTCGATAGACGCGACGGGCCGGCGCGGCATCGTCTTCCTGAGCCTCGACGCCGACCGCGCCCTGGTCGTCGCGGGTGCCCGCGCGGTGTTCGGGCTGCCCTACCGCTGGGCTCAGATGCGGTACCGGCGCAGCATCGACATGCGTGGCGGTGACTGCCACACCTATGACGCCCGGCTGCGGTGGCCCGGGGCATCGGCGCGCAGCCACATTGTGGTGCGGGCGGTAGGGCCCGCACCCGACGGACCGGTGGAGCGGTTCCTGACCGCCCGATGGGGCCTGCACGTGGAGCACCTCGGCCGCACCTGGTACATCCCCAACACACACCCGGAGTGGCCGCTGCGCACGGCTGAGCTGCTCGATCTCGACGATGGGCTGCTCGCCTCGGTCGGCCTCGGGGACGTGGCTCGCCGGCCACCCGATCATGTGGCGTTCAGTGACGGCGTGCCTGTGGCGTTCGGCATGCCGGGCGTCGTGGCAGGCTGATCGGGCCACCATGTCGGCTTAACCGGCGGGCGCCCCCGGGGCGCCCCGGGGCGGTGCCGAACGCCACGGGTCAACTGACCGCCGGGCGGCCGTTCAGAGTGTCGCGGCGGCGCTGATGGCGTCGGTCGCCGCGGCGAGCGTCTCCAGCCAGATGACGCGCGGCGGTAGGTCGACACCGGCCCATCCGGGCCCGGCGGCGAACATGCGGACCTGGGGACGGGTGCGCGGCAACGTCCGCAGCATGCCGGAGTCGGCGGTGGGCGACTGCTGCGACCAGAGCACCACCGCGACAGGCGCGGTGCGGCGGATCGCCGCCACCAGTGCGGGCGCGGGTAGGTCCGCACCCAGCGATCGGCATGGGACGCGCCGCTGCGCCAGCGCCGCGGCCAGTACCACCACGGGCAGGATGTGCAGCTCGCCCGGCATCCCGGCGAGCAGCACCGGACGGGTCTCGAGGGCGCGGGGCGCGGTGGCCGCGATGGCGCTGAACACGCCGATCATGATGTCGCTGAGCAGGTGTTCGGTCTCGATACCTCCGCCGGTGTCGGTCCAGCGCTGCGCCACCGCCGACAGCACGGGGCGGGCGACATCGTCCCAGGTGGCCTGAACCCCCGACACGGCGATCGCCTCGGTCAGGATCCTCCGGGCCGCCCCGGCGTCGAGTGCGAGAGCGGCGCGCCCGAGCCCACGCGCGCGGCGTCCGGCGCCGGGCAGGCGCAGGACCTGGCCTCCTGTCCGGCTCTGTTCGCGGACCTCATCCATGGCCCGGGTGCCGACGGGCGGCGAATCCTGCACCCCGACAGCGTCCGCACCAGCCGGACCGCCAGATGTCTCGAGGTTCCCAGGGTGCTCGAGGTCGGGCAGTCCCGCGACGTGCAGCATCGCCGCCGGTTCCTCCGACGGTTCGGTGTCGGGGCGTGGCAGGTGGGCTGCCATGGCGTGGCGCGCCGCGTCCGCGGGCGTGGCGCCGCGCACCAGCGCGTGATGCATGAGCTCGAGGCGTGCGACGTCATCCGGGGAGTAGCGGCGATGGCGTCCGGAGGTGTGTTCGCTGGGACCGATGCCGTAGCGACGGTCCCAGGTGCGCAGCGTGCCGGGCGCGATGCCCAGCCGGCGCGCGGCCGCGGCAACGCTGAGATGGGGCTCGTCGACAACGGCTGTGAGCTGCGCGGGATCGGGGTCGGCGAGATGAAGCGACCGGGGCCCACTCGGGCCCGGTGGCTCCGCTGAGGCGTCGGGATGCACAGCCGAATCTTGTGGGGCCGTCATCCTGCGGGCAACTCGGTCATGCATCTGGCTGATTTTTCCGATCTCGACTTGAACAAGGTTTGAAGCGGTTCTATGGTGAGCTTACTCGACGCGGTCGAGGCAGCATCGAAACAGACGAGGTGATCAGCATGGCGGACACTCGGAGACTTCCGGTCCCGGTTGTAGAGGTCTGGGACTGGCAGCTGCAGGGCGCATGTCGGGGGATGGACAGCGCCTTCTTCTTCCACCCCGATGGTGAGCGCGGCCCAGCCCGGGCCGGTCGCGAGGCGCGGGCGAAGCAGGTGTGTCTCAACTGCCCGGTGCTGGAACAGTGCCGTCGCTACGCACTGTTCGTGCAGGAGCCCTACGGCGTGTGGGGCGGGCTGTCGGAGTCCGAGCGGGCGGAGATGGTTCGTGGCGGTGACCGCAACCAGCGCATGCCGGGCGCGCTCACCGCGACCCAGAACGTGCGCCACATCGGTGAGGGAACCCGCGCCCGTAGCGGGGCGATCTCGGGCGGCCAGAAGACGGCCGGATAGCCGGCAACAGAACTGGCGGCAATCCAGATACCTCATCCGTCGCCCGAGATTCACGCACCGGCTGAGCCCGACGTGCGCAGAATCACCATCTCGCGTGGCTGCTTCAGATGCCGAGCGGATGTGCGGAAACCCCGGGAAACTGGCGTCATCATCGGCCACCTGACTTTCATGGTGAAACCCTGAGTCTGTTCTGACTCAGCCGTAACTCGCGAACTCTGCCGAACCGCAATGATGTGATCTCCAGGGTCGGCGCCTCGCGTAGGCGGTGATGACGCCCCGATAGCTTCGAATCCCGCGCTGGACGAGCAGATTCTGCTCTTCCGCGCGTTCCACCGAATCAGGCTGCTGTGCGCCGATCGGGCAAGAGCATCGTACCCCGTGAGTGAACTCGCCGCACATTCGTCACGGCCGACCTGAGGAGACCGCGTGGCAAGCACCGTCCAGGCCAGGTCAGGCTCCACCGATATCACCGAGATCGGGCAGGAGATGTGGTCCTACCTCACCGGCAAGGATGCGGCCGTCGAATACGCCTTCGAAGATCTGTCCGTCGAAGTGCCCAAGACGACTGAGCCGGATGCGCAGCGGGCGGTGTGGAAACTCAGCGGCACCCTCCGGATCACGACCACTGATGAGGACAGCCCGGGCTCCACCGGCGGTTTGTGATCCCGTGGGCCGGTCGGGCCGGCGATCCGCCCGTCGCGGCGGCGACGCCGGTCGCGATCCGAAGGCCGCTCCAGACAATCCCAGAATCGGCGGCTAGGTGCGGTTAGCAGCCTGATCAACGTGAGAAGGAATAGCGATATGGACAATCCCGACCCCACGATGAGGGTCGGCGCACCGGCG
>JBKJPD010000634.1:0-3262 GCA_046595345.1 Pseudonocardia sp. | reverse complement strand
GATCAGCGCCCGGATGCCCAACCCTGACGAGCGCGAGCGCCTGCAACTCCCGTCCGGCGTCCCGGTGCTCGACGTCCTGCACACCAGCGTGGACACCGACGGCGAGCCCTACGAGCTGACCCGGTTCGTCATGCGCGCGGACCTGTCCGCGCTGCGCTATGACGCACCCGTGGAATAGCAGTGCGCACTACCGGCCTGATCGCGGCACTAGCCCTGCTGTGGGGCTCCGGATTCTTCTGGATCGCGCTCGCGCTCGACGGATTCACCCCGGTGCAGCTCACATTCAGCCGGCTCGCACTCGGCGCACTGGTCCTCGTGCCGATCGTCCTCATTCGCCGACTGCCCCGGCCGGCCGGCCGCGCGATGTGGCTGCACCTCACGGTGTCCGCACTGATCGGGAACGCGATTCCCTACACCTTGTTTGCGGTCGCGGAACAGTCCGTCCCGTCGAGCACGGCCGGCGTCATCAACGCGACCACTCCACTGTGGACACTACTCATCGCATTCGCCGCCCTGACCGACGACCGCCTGACCGCGCGTCGCGGCGCCGGAGTGCTGCTCGGATTCGTCGGGGTCATCGTGGTGTTCGAGCCATGGAACGGAGTAGCCGGCGGGACGGTCGGCGGAATCCTGGCGTGCATCGGTGCAGCCGCGAGCTACGGACTGGCCTACATCTATCAGGCCCGATTCCTCACAAACCGCGGATTGTCCCCGCTGACCCTCACAGCGGGACAACTGGTCATCGGAAGCGGCCTACTCGCCCTCACGCTGCCATTTGGGGGCGCAGGCGTAACACCGAGCGGACTCGCGATCGCAGCCGTGCTGATCCTCGGCATCGCAGGCACCGGCGTCGCGCTCATCATCAACTTCACGCTCATCGCCAACGAGGGCCCGACCGCCGCTAGCGTCGTGACCTACCTCGTTCCCGCCATCGCACTGCTTCTCGGCACCCTCATTCTCGACGAGCCCGGACGACTGACACTGCCCCTCGGCGCCCTGTTCATTCTCGCCGGTGTCGCCCTCACACGCGCCCGTCGGAGCACCGCTCGACCATCTTCGTAGCCGCTCCGTTGCCGCGTTGAACTCTTTAGCCGCCTCCGGCGGCGCTCGGTCCCGCTCGGCTCGCGCACTCATGCCTCCGGCCCGTGCGCGGCCAGCGGGACCAGCCATCACCTCGGACGTCACCCACTCAACGCGAGCAGCACATCGGCAAGTGCATCGGGCTCGTTGTGCTGGACCATGTGGTTCGTCGCGATCTCGTGGTAGCTCCATCGATCGTGAGCATCGGCATACTCGGCCGCGTTCCAGAAGGCTTCGCCGCCGGGAGCCGACCTCGAGTCCTCTGTCGCCTTGATGTAAGTCAGCGAAAAGTTGTGAGCCTCAAGCGCCTGTCGCAGCACGACGGGCTCGGCGAAGCAGCCCACCGGATGCGGAAGGCGCCTCGCATTCGCCCATTCCGCCTCCTCGGGGCTATTGAAACTACGCTCTGCCGGCGCCACCAACCATTCAGCGCACAACTGCGAAACAGAATCTCGCAGCCCCCGCCCGACTATCGAGTCGATAGACTCGCCGTGCTTTGGCACAAACGCGTCGAGAAATACCAAGTGTCGTACTCGATCAGCAATGTGTTCCAGGCTTCCAGTGACGACGACTCCACCGTAAGAATGTCCGACGAGCACAATGTTGCACAGATCCTCGTACAGCACCAAATTCACCACGTCCCGAACGTGCGTCGAGAGGTTTACGAGCGGATTGACGAGGTGGGAGCGCTCCCCTAGCCCGGTAAGGCACGGCGTGAAGACCAGGTGACCGGGACGCTGAAGCGGTAGTCGAACCCGACGAAAGCTGTGGGCACCGCTCCACGCCCCATGCACCAACACATAGGTAGCCATACCTGGCCTCCATATTCGATCGATCAAGCGCAACACCGCTCAAGGCATCTCGATGCCTCGGGCCTCGGGCCGGATCATCGTCCTCGCCACACCGGTCGCGTCAAGGGCGGCTGCGCCGTCGCTGCCGCGATCGCGCGCGAGATCGAGGCCGACGGTAGCCGGATCGGTAGCCGAGACCGGTCGCAACATGTGGGCCGGGGACGCCGCGCCCGAGCCTGCTTCCCCGGCCCGCTCAGATCGATGATCAGCTCATGAGCGGTGTGGCGGGCCATCACGCGATCCTTGAGACGAGCCCCGGTCAATTCGGGACAAAGAGGTCGCAGGTTCAAATCCTGCACCCACACCACACAAAAGCCCTGGTCACAGGCTCCTCAAGGAGTCCGAGACCAGGGCTTTTGTCGTTGCTGCATCCCGCTGAGCCGCTGCACCATGTTCGGTGGCACCCCGTCGTCCCCCGACTACGCCGACCTCACCGTCGGCGGGGTGATACCCGAGTCCATTGCCGCGACGATGGCCTCCGATGGCGCGGTTACGCGTTGCTCGTTCTCCACGTCGCCGACCGGGTCGTCAGCTTCGTGGCGTTCGGCGGTGCGACGATCGAGATGGACCGACCGTGGAGTAGTACCCGGTCCGGATGACGTTGCTGCACGACGCGGCGAGGTCCACCCGGACCGGCCGGGTGTCAGCCCCGGTGCGGGCGGGGGACGAGCGCCTCGTCGTCCGACCTCGTCCCTTCGTTGGCCGCCCGCACCGCCTCGGCCACGATCCCGTGGTCGGGCGACAGATGGCAGACCGGATCGGCGCGGGCCGCGTCGCCGGTGAGCTGGAACGCCTGGCAGCGGCATCCGCCGAAGTCGATCTCGCGGCGGTCGCAGGTCCGGCAGGGGTCCTTCATCCAGCCGGTGCCGCGAAACGCGGTGAACAGCGGGGAGTCGTTCCAGATCCGTTCCAGGGAGTCCTCCCGCACGCTCGCGCGAGGCAGCGGCAGGGTCTGCGAGGCCGGGCAGGGCAGCGCGTCGCCGTTGGGGGCCACGGTGAGCTGGCGTGCGGCCCACCCGCCCATGCATGGCTTGGGGTACTCGCTGTAGTAGTCGGCCAGGACGTGCACGACCTCCATCCGGCCCTTCAGGCGCGCGCGCGCGGCGCGGACGATCTCCTCGGCCCCCGCGAGCTGTTCCCGGCTCGGCAGCAGCGCCGCGCGGTTGCGCCACGCCCAGCCGTAGTACTGGGTGTTGGCCAGCTCGACCCGATCGGCGTCGAGCTCCTCGGCCAGGGCGATGATCTCGGCGACCCGGTCGATGTTCTGCCGGTGCAACACCACATTGACCGTCAGCGGCCAGCCCAGGTCCTTCACCACGGCGGCCGCCTTG
>JBKJPD010000397.1:0-2756 GCA_046595345.1 Pseudonocardia sp. | reverse complement strand
TCGACGGCGTTGCTGAGCGGTGCGGTGACAGCCGGACGGTCAGGAATACCGGGGCGCTCACGGCGCCGCGGCGAGGCACCCGGCGTCGGCGCGAATCTGTCGGTGCAACGGCGCATGATGAATGACGTGACGACGGCGCTCCAGGGCTTCTCCCCCGCCACCTGCGACTGGTTCGCCGGCGCCTTCGCCGCACCCACCGCAGCGCAGGAGGGTGCATGGGCGGCCGCGCAGGCCGGGAAACACGCCCTCGTCGTGGCCCCTACCGGCTCGGGTAAGACGCTCGCCGCGTTCCTGTGGGCGCTCGACCGGCTCGCCGCCGAGCCGCCGCCCGAGGATCCCCGGCACCGCTGCAGGGTCCTCTACGTCTCGCCGCTCAAGGCCCTCGCCGTCGACGTGCAGCGCAACCTGCGCTCGCCGCTCGCAGGAATCCGCCAGGCGGCGCAGCGCCTGGGGCTGCCGATCCCGGACATCACGGTGGGTCAGCGCACCGGCGACACCCCCGCCGACGAGCGACGGTTGTTCGCCCGTACCCCGCCCGACGTACTGGTCACCACGCCGGAGTCGCTGTTCCTGCTACTCACCTCGGCGGCGCGGGAATCCCTGCGCGGGGTGCAGACCGTCATCCTCGACGAGGTGCACGCCGTGGCGGGGACAAAGCGCGGCGCGCATCTCGCGCTATCGCTCGAACGCCTCGACGAGCTGCTCGAGAAACCGGCCCAGCGGATCGGGCTCTCGGCCACCGTGCGCCCGATCGACGAGGTGTCCACGTTCCTCGCGGGCGCGCGTCCGGTGGAGGTGGTGGCTCCGAAGACCCCGAAGACGATCGAGCTCACCGTCGAGGTGCCGGTACCCGATCTCGGCGCGCTCGACGTGCGGCCCGCGCCGGGTAGCTCGGACGAGGAGGTCATCGGCTCGGCGGCGGGCTCGGCGCAGCGGCCCTCGATCTGGCCCGCGGTGGAGCGGCGACTGCTGGAACTGGTGCGGGAGCACCGGTCCACGATCGTGTTCTCCAACTCGCGACGGCTGGCCGAACGGCTCACCGCCCGGCTCAACGAGCTGGCGGCCGAGGAGGTGGCCGAGGTGGCCGATCTCGACACCGCGCGGATCGGCGGCGGAACGCGGATCGGCGCAAGCCCGGCCGAGGCCATCGGGCAGTCCGGCATCGGCGGTGGCGCACCACCGGCCGTCGCGAAGGCCCACCACGGCTCGATGTCGCGCGAGCAGCGCACCCTGGTCGAGGAGGAGCTCAAGGCGGGCCTGCTCCCCTGCGTGGTCGCCACGTCCAGCCTGGAGCTGGGCATCGACATGGGCGCGGTCGACCTCGTCGTGCAGATCGAGGCGCCGCCGAGTGTGGCATCGGGGTTGCAGCGGGTGGGCCGGGCCGGGCACCAGGTCGGCGCGGTGTCCAAGGGCGTGGTCTTCCCCAAGTACCGCGGCGACCTCGTGTCGTGCGCGGTCGTGGCCGAGCGGATGGCGGCGGGCGCGATCGAGTCGATGCGCTACCCGCGCAACCCGCTCGACGTGCCCGCCCAGCAGATCGTGGCGATGGTGGCGATGGAGCCGTGGACGCTGCCCGACCTGACGCGGGTGGTCCGCCGGGCCGCTCCGTTCGCCGCGCTGCCCGAGTCGGCGCTGCACTCGGTGCTCGACATGCTCGCCGGGCGCTACCCGTCCGAGGAGTTCGGGGAGCTGCGGGCGCGCATCACGTGGGACCGGGTCACCGACGTGCTGCAGGGGCGGCCGGGCGCGCAGCGGCCCGCCGTCACCTCCGGGGGCACCATCCCCGACCGCGGCCTGTTCATCGTCATGACGCCCGGCGGTGCCGACGGGGCCGGGTCGCGGGTCGGTGAGCTGGACGAGGAGATGGTCTACGAGTCGCGGGTGGGCGACACGTTCCTGCTCGGCACGTCGAGCTGGCGGATCGAGGCCATCACCCACGACCGCGTCATCGTCACCCCGGCGCCGGGGGTGCCCGCGCGGATGCCGTTCTGGAAGGGCGAGTCGATCGGCCGGCCGCTGGAGCTGGGCCGGGCGGTGGGTGCATTCGTCCGGGAGATGTCGGCGCTGGCCGACGAGCCGGCCCGCGAGCGTGCCGCCGCGGCCGGGCTCGACGCCTGGGCCACCGACAACCTGCTCGCCTACCTGCACGAACAGCGCGACGCCACCCGCCACGTGCCGAGCGACCGCACGATACTGGTGGAGCGTTTCCGCGACGAGCTGGGCGACTGGCGGCTCGTCGTGCACTCGCCGTTCGGGTCGAAGGTCAACGGGCCGTGGGCGCTCGCGATCGCCGCGCGGATGCGGGAGCGGCGCGGCGTCGAGGTGCACGCCGCAAGCGCCGATGACGGCATCGTGCTGCGACTCCCCGACGCCATCGACGACTCCGGCGCCGAGGTGGTGCCCTCCGCGGAGGACGTGCTGCTCGACCCGGCCGAGGTGGAGCAGATCGTGGTCGCCGAGCTGGGCGGCTCGTCGCTCTACGCGTCGCGGTTCCGGGAGTGCGCGGCGCGCTCACTGTTGTTGCCGCGCCGCGATCCGAAAAGGCGCTCTCCACTGTGGCAGCAACGGCAGAAGTCCGCGCAACTGCTGGCGGTGGCGGGGCGCTACGAGCGGTTCCCGGTCACGCTCGAGGCGATGCGCGAATGCGTGCAGGACGTCTACGACCTCCCCGGGCTGCGCGAGCTGATGGCCGACGTGCAATCCCGCAAGGTGCACGTGGTCGAGGTGGTCACGCCGTCGCCGTCGCCGTTCGCACG
>JBKJPD010000318.1:0-5274 GCA_046595345.1 Pseudonocardia sp. | reverse complement strand
GGCTGCGAAGGTCCGCAGCCGAGCACCACGGGCCATCGATCCGTCCGGCGCGACGATCTCGCCGATGACCGCGACGGGCGTCTGTCCGGCGAGTGTCATGAGGTCGATCGCGGCCTCCGTATGGCCGGCGCGGACCAGAACGCCGCCGTCGCGGGCGCGGAGGGGGAAGACGTGGCCTGGCCGGCGTAGGTCGTCGCGCCGGGTGGTCGGGTCGGCCAGTGCGCGCAGGGTGCGGGCACGGTCAGCGGCCGAGACGCCGGTGCCGGTCTCGATGTGGTCGACGGTGACGGTGAAGGCGGTGCCGTGTGCGTCGGTGTTGTCGGAGACCATCTGCGGCAGTTGCAGGGCTTCGGCCCGGTCAGCGGTCATCGGTGCACACACGATGCCCGTGGTGTGCCGGACGATGAACGCCACCTGCTCGGTGGTGACGGTCGCGGCGGGCACGATGAGGTCTCCCTCGTCCTCGCGGTCGGCGTCGTCCACCACGACGACCATGCGCCCGGCCGCGATGGCAGCCACGGCGTGCTGCACTGCGCGCGTGGACGGCAGCGCAGCGGTGGGATCGTCGTCGGAGCGCATCATCGATACTCCCTTTCGGTGCGGGTTGTGCTGGACGTTAGGAGGTCGATCGCCGGTGCTCTATCCGCGTGCGGCACCGCTGTATCCCTTGCGCGATCTCCATCGACGTCGTTGGTAGGCACGACCGCCTACGGATAGTCGGCTGCCCCCTGCGGATAGCGGCTGACGTGAGGCTCACCTACCGTCGTGAGGCATGGATGAGAGGTCGCACGCGGAGGTGCTGGACCCGGTCGTCGTGGAGCCGGCGCGTATGCGGGAGGTCCTGGGGCATTTCGCGTCAGGGATCGTGGTGGTCACCGCAGCGGGCCCTGACGGGCCGGTCGGTTTCACGTGCCAGTCGTTCGTGTCGTTGTCGCTCGATCCACCGCTGATCAGTATCTGCCCGGCCCGGACCTCGTCGACGTGGCCGCGGATCCGTGACATCGGCGTGTTCTGTGTCAATGTCCTTGCGGACCATCATGAGGGGCTCAGCTCCGCCTTCGCGCGGTCGGGAACGGACAAGTTCGCGGGGGTCGAGTGGCGCTGGTCCACGTCCGGCGCGCCGGTGCTCGACGGGGTGTGCGCGTGGATCGACTGCTCACTGGCCGACGAGCACGACGGCGGTGACCACACCATCGTCGTCGGGCGGGTGCTCGACCTCGGCGCCGACGGGGGACGCCTCCCACTTCTGTTCCACCGCGGCCGCTACGGCGTCGCGGCGTCGGCCCAAGACGAGGAGACAGCGTCATCCGGCTGATGGGCATCGTCGGCGGACCTGATCCCGGCGGCCGCACGAGTACCGCCGTTGCCGGCGTTCTCGAGCGTCCATGGCCTGTGCCGCGCTCACCCCGCAGGTCTGACCAGGTCAGCTCGGTCGGGGTCGCGGCCGGGACGGCCCGCCGGCGCGGTAGAGGTTGCTCGGCAGGTCGTGCCCGACTGCGCGCGCGACGACCGCGGCCGTCTCCAGCACCTGGCTGAGATCGAGGCCGGTCGGCACGCCTGATTCCTCGAGCAGATACACGACCTCCTCGGTGGCGATGTTGCCGCTCGCGCCAGGCGCGAAGGGGCAGCCGCCGAGCCCGCCCACGGCGGCGTCGATCTGGGTGACGCCGATCTGTACGGCGGCGAGGACGCAGGCCAGGCCGGATCCGCGGGTGTTGTGGAAGTGCACACCGATGTCGATGCCGGGGCATGCGGTTCGCACGGCCTCGACGAGCTCGACGACGCGACCGGGCACGGTGGTACCGATCGTGTCGCCCAGGCAGATCTGGTCGGCGCCGAGTTCGACGGCGCGGCGGGCGATCTCGACGGTGCGCGCCACGGGGGTGCGGCCGTCGAACGGGCAGTCCCAGGCGACGGCGATGATCGCCTCGCAGCGGCCGCCGGCGTCGTGGACGAGTCCGGCGATGTCGCCGACCGCGGCGACGGCCTTGTCGGTGGTGCGGCGGGCGTTGGCGAGGCTGTGTCCGTCGGAGGCGGAGATGACGTACTCGAGATGCGGCAGGCCCGCCGCGACCGCGCGTCGGGCTCCGCCGTAGCCGGCGACGAGTGCGGAGAACTGCAGGCCCGGCCAGCGGCCGAGCTCGGCGACGACCTGCTCGGCGTCGGCGAGCGCGGGTACCGCGGCCGGTGAGACGAAGGAGGTGACCTCGACCCGGTGGACCCCGGTGCGGGCGACCGCGTCGAGGATCTCGAGCTTGGCTTTCAGCGGGATGGGTGCTTCCAGCTGGAGTCCGTCGCGGAGACCGACCTCGCGGATGTCGACGGCGGGAGTCATGGGGCGCCCTTCTCAGATGACGTGCTCGAACGCCAGCGCGTCGAGCTCGGGGTCGGTCAGGCCGAGCAGCCCGGCGTAGACCTCGGTGTTGTGGGCGCCGGGGCGGGCCGGGCCGGCCCAGCGCACCGATCCGGGTGTCCGGTCGAGTTTCGGGACGACGCCGGGGCCGAGGATGTCCCGGTCGATGGCATCGTGGTGGTGGGGCAACAGCATGTCCCTGGCCTGGAACTGGGGGTCCTCGACGACGTCGGCCACCGTGTTCACCGGGCCTACGACGACCCCGCCGGCCTGGAGGATGCCGGTGAGGGTGTCGGCGTCGTGGCGGCCGGCCCACTCGGCGACGACGGCGTCGATCTCGTCCTGGTGGCGGCCCCGCGCCCTGTGGGTGGCGAAGCGGGGGTCTTCGACCAGGTCGGGCCGGTCCATCGCGGCGCACAGGCGGGCGAAGACGGTGTCCTGGTTGGCGGCGATGATCAGCCAGCGGTCGTCGGCGCAGCGGTAGAGGTTGGACGGGGCCAGACCGTCGAGCCGAGTGCCGCCCGGTCCGCGGACCAGACCCGTGGCGGAGTAGTCGGGGATGGTCGATTCCATCAGGGCAAGGCAGGACTCTGCCAGCGACACGTCGACGACCTGGCCACGCCCACCGCTCCGGTCACGAGCAAGCAGCGCCATGAGCACGCCCTGGGCGGCGAACATCCCGGCCAACGAGTCGCCGATCGATAGCGCAGTGCGCGGCGGCGGGCCGCCGGGGAAGCCGTTGAGGTGGCGCATCCCGCTCACGGCCTCCGCCACGGAGGCATAGCCGGGGCGGCTGCTGTACGGGCCGGTCTGTCCGTAGCCGGACACGCGCGCGAGCACGATCCGGGGGTTGCGGTCGCTGAGCACGTCGTAGCCGAGGCCCCATTTCTCCAGCGTGCCCGGCCGGAAGCTCTCGACCACGACGTCGGCGGTCTCGACGAGCCGCAGGAACAGGTCCTGACCGCGGGTGTCGCGCAGATCGAGGGTGATGCAGCGCTTGTTGCGGGCATGCACAGTCCAGAAGAAGTGATGCCCGTCGAGCTCCGCCTGGCCCCAATCCCGCAGCGGATCCGGCCGGTCGGGGGCCTCGACCTTGATCACGTCGGCGCCGTGGTCGGCCAGTAGCCGGCCGCAGAACGGGCCGGCGATCAGGGTCCCGAGTTCCAGGACACGAAATCCGTCCAGGGCGGGTGCGGTCATCTCGTCGTCGGACACGGCTTCGACGGTAGGAAGCGCGGCGGCCGCGCGATATCCGGTGACGGCCGAGGACTATCCGCAGGGTGTCAGGAGTGCAATCCGGCCCGGAGGGTATCGCGGGGGAGCTCACCGAACTTCTCGCGGTACTGCTGCGCGAACCGGCTCTGGTGCAGGAATCCCCACCGGACCGCGATGTCGGTGACCCGGGTCAGCGTCGGGTCGCTGGCCAGCAGCTCGGCACGGACGTAGTCGAGGCGGATCCTGCGCAAGTAGCTCATCGGTGTTTCGCCGAGCGCCTGCTGGAACGACGCGTGCAGCGTCCGCACGCTCATACAGCCGACGCGGGCGATCTCCTGCGGTGTCAGCGGCTCGTCGGCGTGCTGCTCCATGTAGTCGAGCACGGGCTGGAGGCGCCCGTGCCGTACGGGATCGGCCGGCGCCAGGAGGTCGTCGGTGAACTGGTGACGGCCGGTGTGCAGGAGCTGGGTCATCACGAAGGCCTCGAACTGCTCACGGGCCAGAGGCAGATCGGCGAGCCCTCCCGGACGATCCAGCTCGCGCGCGAGGAACTCGACCGAAGCCAGCAGCGTGCTGCCTTCGCCGGTGGTCAGGTCGAGCCCGAAGTCGAAGTCGACGACGTCGTGGACCGGGCGCCCCAACATGTCACCGAGATGACCTTCGAGGCTTCGACGGGGGATCTTCAGGATCAGCTGCTCGGCGTCGGGGGACCAGCGCACGGTGTTCTGCTGTTCGGGACTGAGCACGATGCCGCTCTGCTGCCCGCGCGTGGTCGCCCGGCCGCCGTCCGTGCGATCGGCGTCGGTGCGACCAGAGATTGTCAGGTTGACGTGGTAGGAGTCCTCCGTTGCCGGCATGACCAGCTTGGCGCAGGACTGGTAGGTCAGATAGCCCAGGGTGAAGTGCCGGTCCGTGACGGCGTTGAGCGTCATCGCCAGGTTGTCGTTCGGTGCGGTGAGCGCGTGCTCGAGGTAGACGCGCGTGACGGCGTCGCGGGCCTCGCCGAGGCTCTTCGTGCCCACCACGGGGAACCGGCTCAGCCGAGGGACCGCGTATTCAGGATCTGCCTTCATCCGTCGCGACACCTCCTTGTGTCGGGCTACCGCCGATCTGCGGCCGCAGTGGAAAAGAGCCTAGGTCGCGGTCGCGGCAGACACCAGCCGATGAGTGCACCGCGCTATCCGCTGAGTGCATCAGTGCGTGCGGGGCGCGTTGTGACGTGCCATCTGTGTCACATGCGACCGGCGGGTCGATCTGCGCTCAGCGGATCGAGTGCCGCCGCCGACGGATATCGCCGCACGTCGCTGCGTCCCTAGCGTCGGGCTCCAACAGCTGATGCCGCTCCGGCACAGCATCCGACTCCGACGAAGGAGAGGTCGATGACGCCCACCGCAACGGCACAGCTCGAGGAGCTCAAGCTCTTCATCCACGGCAAGTCCGTCGACGCACGGTCCGGCCGGACGTTCGAGTCCCAGAACCCCTACACCGGCACGGCGTGGGCCCGGCTCGCCGACGGCGGACCGGAGGACATCGACGAGGCCGTCGCGTCCTCGCGCGTCGCGTTCGAGGGCGAGTGGGGAGCCATGACCGGCTTCCAACGCGCGGCGATCATCCGCAAGTGCGGCGACGCGATCGCCGCCAACGCCGAGCGGCTCGCCCGCCTGGAGGTCAATGACTCCGGGAAGCTCTACCGGGAGATGGTCGGG
>JBKJPD010000250.1:0-3037 GCA_046595345.1 Pseudonocardia sp. | reverse complement strand
CTCGATCGTGCTGGTGTTCTTCTCGATGACCGGTGGCACCGGCTCGGGCATCGTGGTCGACCTGGCGCGGCACCTGTCCAACGTCAAGCTCGGCCGTCGGATCCCCGTCGTCGGCGTGGCCGCGATGCCGTTCTCCGGCGATGAGGAGCACGCCGGCGGCGCCGCGTCGCTCTACCCGACGATCAACGAGATCGACGCCATGCTCGACGACGCCAAGAACCAGGGCGTCATGGCGGTATGGGGGGACCTGTACAAGAACCCGTTCACCGGCGGTTTCTTCGCGCTGCCGCAGGAGCACTCCTGGCAGCGCCTGGGCTCCTACACCAACACCGGCAAGCCGGCGATCCGCGACGCGCTCCGCAAGGGCGTCACCCGCAAGTTCGTCAACGACTGCTTCGTGCGGTTCGTGGTGCAGGACTACGGTCGCCTGCTGTTCAAGATGCTGCGTCCCGCGGGCTTCACCGGAGCCCCGCACGAGCGCAACATCTCCGGTGACCGCACCTGGACGTTCTTCGACGTCGCGAAGTACACCCACCCGGGCGTCGAGGTACTCCCCGGCGAGCCGCGCAGCAAATGGCGCGAGGTCGTCAACAAGTGGATCGGCTACATCCCGCAGTGGTCGGGCCTCAAGGAGGGCTTCAAGACCGACTACATCGAGGCGCACACCGTCGCCCCGCGCGAGCTGTGGAACGAGGGTCTCGAGACCAAGCTCAAGGAGACCCTGCAGACATTCGTGCTCGAGGGCGACGACGGCACCATCAACACGACGATCGGCGAGTTCTTCGACGAGCTCACCGCGTACTCGAACGTGATCATCCCGGGTGTCGCGAAGACCGACATCGTGGCCTTCTACGAGGCCCGCGACGCCTACGACAAGATCGAGTCGTGGGACGAGAAGCTGATGATGCACTCCTGGCTCCTCGACCTCGGCGTGATGCTGTCCGAGCAGTCCATCCGCTTCGACGGCATGGCCGGCGAGTGCATCTGGGGCTGCGCGTGCTGGGTGGTCATCCCGCACGACGCCATCCGCGGTGATGCGCCGGCGTCGAAGGACATCACGGCGGTCCAGGCGGACCACATCTCGGGGATGCTCAAGACGGTCGTCCCGACGCCGTGATCTGACCCGCACGACGGGCGGCCGGCCGGCCGGGGTTGTCCGGTCGGCCACCCGGTTCCACGTCCCGCGCAGTACCTCGACAACCCACCTACAGGAGTCTCCATGCCCTCGATCGGTGACACCGTCCCCGACGCCCCTGTCATGATCACCACCGCCGACGGCCCCGGGCCGGTCAGTTCGGCGGAGCTGCTCGGCACCGGCACCGTCGTCCTGATCGGCGTTCCTGGCGCCTTCACCCCCGTCTGCAGTGACTTCCACCTGCCCGGCTTCGTGCTCGCGGCGGACCAGCTCAAGGCGAAGGGCGTCGACAAGGTCGCCGTCGTCTCGGTGAACGACGCGTTCGTGATGAGCGCATGGGGGCGGTCCGAGAGTGCGGGTGAGGAGTTCATCATGATCGCCGACCCGGACGCTTCGTTCACCACGGCGATGGGCATGGACACCGACGCCGGCTCCTTCGGTCTCGGCACCCGTTCGGAGCGTTACGCCGCGATCATCAAGGACGGGGTGATCACCTCGTTCGACGTCGAGAAGCAGTTCGTGGACCACGAGGTCACCTCGGCCGAGTCCGTGCTCGCCAAGCTCTGAGAAGAGGCACAGTATGGAGACGAGACCGACTGTCACGATGTCGGACGGCATCGGGATCGCCGCCGAGTTCGCGCAGTGGCTCGATCGTGTGCGGGCGACCTTCGAGGCTGTCGAATACACGGTCTCGCACCGCCTCGCGAACCCCGGGCTCGCCGCGCAGGTCGCGGTCCAGGTGGCGGCCGGTCTCGTCTCCCGCCCCATGGTCTTCCGGTTCCAGGGCCTGCCGTACTCCGGGCGGCTCGCCCGGCTGGCCGAGACCCGGATCGCCGAGGCCGACGCCGGCACGCTGGCCACGGTATGCGGCTGGGCGGAGCTGTACGCCCGGCTCGGGGCGGTATCCGCCGAGCACCGCGACGTGCTCGTCCGTGTCTGCGTGCGCGGCGAGGACCTGGGCACTCTCGCGGCCGGGCTGGACTGCGACGAGGCCGTGGCCACGGCGCGGCGCGCGGCCACGCTGTCATTCATGCACGACGTGGCGGCCCCGGGGCTGCCACCCGTGCCCGATCCGGACGAGAAGGGATGACGGCCGTGCCACTGGACTGGGCCGACGTCGTGAAGCGCTACGACGGTGGGACGACGATCCCCACCGTCGCGGGCGGAAAGAAGCTCCAGATCACCGGCGTCGACGACACCGGTGTGCACATCCGCCACCCGCTGTGGCGTGACACCCTCGCGCGGGAGCACCTGGAGAAGGCCGCCGCGCTGATCGAGTCCGACGTGATGAGCCGGCACGCCGGCCTGTTCGTCGAGGAGTACCGGGCGATGGTCGCCGACGTTCGGGCGACGTCGGCCGCGCACGTGCTCAAAGATCTCGGATTCCTCGAATAAATGGGTCCTGACCAGGGGTATCGATACGAACTGATGGGTGCCGTCGCGGAGATCGAGGTGCTCGCGCCGCTCATGGCCATCCACGATTCGGCGCGGCTCGTCGCGCTGGACACCGCTGATCTCGGTCTGCTGCCCGTGACCGAGGAGCTCGCTGCGGCCGTCACACCCGCGATGATCTGCGCGGTACTGGGGAGGTCGAACATCGACGGTGGCCCGCAGTCCACCGGCCGCTCCTCCGCGGCGCTGCACACCGGGCCCGAGTCCGGGTTCTCACGGCTCACCCCGGGCCTGCTCGCGTTGCTGGAGGCCGCCTCGGCGGCCGGACCGGTCGCGTACCTCGAGGCGGACTACCTCGGCCGGGACGGCCACCAGACGGCGGCGGTGTGGCGCTCCGGGACGCTGATCCTGGGCCCGCTGCTACTCGGCCGGACCGAGGCGTTCGTGGCGGGGGAGGCGCCGATCTCCCAGGCGCTGCGCAGACTCGGGGTGGTCGCGCAGGGCCGCTCC
>JBKJPD010000241.1:0-3806 GCA_046595345.1 Pseudonocardia sp. | reverse complement strand
CCCAGGCGCGCTCGTACTGCGCACGCTTCTTGGACAGGATCAGCCGGCCCTCCTTGTCCTCCTTCTGGAGAACCAGGGCCTCGACGAATTCACCGACCTTGACGACGTCGTTCGGATCGACATCATGCTTGATCGACAGCTCACGAGAGGGGATGACACCCTCGGTCTTGTAGCCGATGTCGAGCAGGACCTCGTCACGGTCGACCTTGACGATGGTGCCTTCGACGATGTCGCCATCGTTGAAGTACTTGATCGTCAGATCGATGGCGGCGAGGAAGTCCGCCTCCGACCCGATGTCGTTGATGGCAACCTGCGGCGTCGTGCTCGGGGCTGCGGTGGTGTCGGTGGACATGTAGTGGGGTGCTCCGGTGATGGATGGATTTGTGGTGCGGACCTGGTGGTGTACGTCTCGTGACGTGGTGCTGTCACCCTTAGAGCTCGTGGAACGTGGCAGCCTGTGATCAGGTGCGGTCGCGAGGGCCGCGGATGTGACTCGTGCCCGCAGGGCGGGCGCGACGTTGACCACAGTGCTTCGTGCATGCTACGCGGACCACGATCACCACGGCAATGCGGGTACCCACCCGTAAGCTGCCACGATGTGCTGGTGAGCGCCGAGGAACAGCTGGGAACGGCGGGGGTCGTCCGGCGGTACGTCGACGCCGAGGAGTCCGAACGCGCGAGCCGCCTCTGGTGGGATGCCGACGCCGCCGACTATCTCGCCGAACACAGCCGCGACATCGGTGAAACGGACTTCGTCTGGTGCCCGGAGGGGCTTCGGGAGGATGACGCCCGACTGCTCGGCGATGTGACGGGGAAACGGGTACTGGAAGTGGGCGCCGGATCGGCCCCGTGCGCGCGCTGGCTGGCGTCGCGAGGCGCACTCCCGGTGGCGCTGGACCTGTCCGGATCGATGCTGCGCCACGCCGCCGCCATCGGCACCGCCACCGGGATCCCGGTGCCGCTCGTGCTGGCGGGCGCGGAACGCCTTCCGTTCGGCGACGCCACCTTCGACCTCGCGTGCTCGGCGTTCGGCGCCGTGCCGTTCGTGGCCGATCCGGGCCGGGTGATGCGCGAGGTGGCGCGGGTGCTTCGGCCCGGCGGGCGGTGGGTGTTCGCGGTGAACCACCCCATGCGCTGGATGTTCTCCGACGATCCCGGCCCTGACGGGCTGATCGTGGCGCAGTCCTACTTCGACCGGATCCCCTACGTCGAGGTCGACGCCACCGGTGGCGTGACCTACGTGGAGCACCACCGCACCATCGGCGACCGGGTCCGGGACGTGGTCGCAGCCGGGCTCGAACTGACCGACATCGTGGAGCCCGAGTGGCCCGAGGGCCGCGAGACGGTGTGGGGCCAGTGGTCGCCGCTGCGCGGGGCGCTCTTCCCCGGCACCGCGATCTTCGCCTGTCGCAAACCCGGGTGACGTCGCCACCCGGTCCGACGTGGCGGGTCGGGTCGCGTCATAGGATCGGGCGCGTGCCCATCGATCCCGAGAACCTCCCGCAATTCGACACGGCCGGGCAGCTGGCCGACCGGATGGGCATCGAGTTGCTGAAGCTCGCCCTCGACGAGGTGGTCGGGCGCATGCCGGTGGCGGGCAACAAGCAGCCGTTCGGGCTGCTGCACGGCGGGGCGAGCGCGGTGCTCGCCGAGACGCTGGGCTCGACGCTCTCCGCCCTGCACGCGATGCCCGAGCGGTTCCCGGTCGGTCTGGAACTGGCCTGCACCCACCACCGAGCGGCGACCGAGGGCTACGTCACCGGCGTGGCGCGCCCGATCCACGTGGGGCGCAGCACCTCGACCACCGAGATCGTGATCACCGACGAGCAGGGACGGCGGACCTGCACAGCGAAGCTGACATGCCTGCACCGCGACACCCGACCCGGCAGGTGACCCCACCGGGCGGTCCGGAGATCCACGTGGCGGGCCCGCACCGTCGGCCGGCCACGCCCTATCCGAGGTAGGCCTCCTGGACACGGGGGTCGGCCAGTAGCTCCCGGCCGGTGCCGGACAACGTGGTGCGGCCCAGGTCGATGACATACGCGTGGTCCGACAGCGCGAGGGCCGATAGCGCGTTCTGCTCGACGAGCAGCACAGTGGTGCCCTCTTTCCGCAGATCGCGGACCGTCGAGAAGATCTTCTGCGTCATGATCGGTGAGAGGCCCATCGACGGCTCGTCGAGCATGAGCAGCCTGGGTCGCGACATCAGCGCCCGCCCGATCGCGAGCATCTGCTGCTCGCCACCGGAGAACAGACCCGCCTTGTTGCGCCGCCGCTCCCCCAACACCGGGAACAGGTCGTAGATCCGGTCCAGGTCCTCGAGGATGCCCGGCTCGTCCCGACGCGTGTAGGCACCGAGGCGCAGGTTCTCCTCGACGGTCATCCGCGCGAACAGCCGCCGTCCCTCGGGGCTGTGCGCGACGCCGTGGCGGAGGATCTCATGCGCAGGGATCTTGTGCAGCGGCTTCCCGTCGAGCAGCACCTCCCCGGACACCGGGCGGAGCAGGCCGGAGATCGTCCGCAACGTGGTGGTCTTGCCGGCGCCGTTGCTGCCGATGAGGCTGACGATCTGCCCCTGCTCGACGGAGAACGTGACCCCACGGACGGCCTGGATGGCCCCGTAGGCGACATTCAGGTCGCGGACCTCGAGAAACGCGGTCACGACAACTCCTCCGATACCTGGATCTCGGCCGAATGGATGTGGGCGTCGATCTCCTCGGGCGGCGCTCCGAGGTAGGCCTCGATGACGCGCGGGTCGCCGCGGACCTCGTCGGGCGTGCCCTCGACGAGCACCTCGCCCTGCACGAGCACCAACACCCGGTCGCACAGGGTGAAGATGAACTTGGTGTCGTGCTCGATCACGACCACCGAGATCCCGAGATCCCGGATCGCGAAGATCAGTCGCCGGGTGGCCTCGGTCTCCTGGGCGTTCATGCCGGCCGTCGGCTCGTCGAGCAGCAGCACCGACGGGTCGGTCGCCAGCGCGCGGGCGATCTCCAGTCGGCGCTGGTCGCCGTAGGGCAGGTTGCGGGCCAGTTCGTCGGAGAACTGCGTGAGGCCGACGAACGCGAGCAGCTCGGACGTGCGCGCGGCGGCCTCGGCCTCGCTGCGCCGGAACCCGGGACCGTGCAGCAGCGACGACAGCGGGCTCTGCTTCATCCGCACGTGCCGCCCGACCAGCACGTTCTCCTGGACGGTCATGCTCGGGAACAGCCGGATGTTCTGGAAGGTCCGCGCGACGCCCCGCTCGGTGACCTTCGCGGGGTCCTGCGGCAGCGCCTTGCCGCGCAGGGCCACGCGGCCCGCGGTGGGCGCGTAGAGCCCGGTGAGGCAGTTGAACAGGGTGGTTTTGCCGGCCCCGTTGGGCCCGATCAACCCGATTATCTCGCCCTCGCACAGGACGAACGAGACGTCGCTCAATGCCCGCAGCCCACCGAATTGCATCGTGACGCCGACGGCCTCGAGCAGCGCGGTCGTTCCCCTCACGACGTGGCCGCTTTCGCCGCGGCCGACGCTCCGGGCGGTGGTTGGGGCGGTGGTCCGACATTGGGCACGAGCTCTGCCCGCCGGTGCCGGTCGGGCACCAGCCCCTGCGGCCGGAACCGCATGATGAGGATGAGCGCGATGCCGAACAGCAGCAGCCGGTAGTCGGAGAACTCGCGCAGCTTCTCGGGCAGCACGAACAGGATCGACGCGCCGAGCACAGCCCCCGGGATCGTGCCCATACCGCCCAGGATCACCGCGGCCAGCAGCGTCACGGACTCCAGGAACCGGAAACTCTCGTAGGAGACAGTTGCCGTCTTGTG
>JBKJPD010000195.1:0-2551 GCA_046595345.1 Pseudonocardia sp. | reverse complement strand
GCCACCATGGGGCGACCCAGCACGGCCTCCGAGGCTCGCCGTCCACGGGCGGCCCGCTCTCGGCCGTCGCCGCAGGCGATCGCGTAGCGACCCTTGATAGGGAGTGAGGCCGTCGCTGAGCCACCGGGCCGACAGGTCCCCGCCGAAGGCGGTCGATCAGCAGCTCCTCGGCCCGCGCGGTCCTTGAGCACCTACGTCACTGACGAACGCCCGCCCGCCGGCGTGACCAGTGACACCGATTCCCCTGGTCCGCAACGAACAGTGCAACAATCGAACGTATGTTCGATTCTTGTCGAGTGGCTCCAGATATCCGCGACTGCGACGCCCTGGCCGTCCGCCGCTGCGACCCTGTGGCCCACGGCCACTGCGTGATCATCGGATGTCGACACAACGGACGAGGATCACACGGTGGCCGGCCTACGTCCGGGACCGCCACGCCGCAGGATCACGAACTACGGCTGGGGTACTAGGGTCGGCCGATGGCTGAGCCGACCACCGCAGAACTGCTCGTCCGCTGCCTGGAGGCCGAGGGGGTCGAGTTCGTCTTCGGTATCCCCGGCGAGGAGAACATCCACCTCGTCGACGCGCTCGATCGCTCCCCGATCCGCTACATCCTGACCCGCCACGAGCAGGCTGCCTCGTTCATGGCGGAGATGTACGGGCGGCTGACGGGGAAGGCCGGGGTCTGCAGCGCCACCCTCGGGCCCGGCGCGATCAACCTCCAGCTCGGCGTGGCCGATGCCCAGACCAACTCGACGCCGCTGGTCGCGCTGTCGGCGCAGGTGGGACTGGACCGGATCTACAAGGAGTCCCACCAGGCCGTCGACCTGGTGAGGATGTTCCGACCGATCACGAAGTGGGCCGATCTCGTACCCGGCCCCGCCGCGGTGCCGGAGATGGTGCGCCGTGCGTTCAAGATCGCGCAGACCGAACGACCCGGTGCCACCTACCTCGCCGTGCCGCAGGACGTGGAGGCCGCACCGGCCCCGGCGGGCGCCGTGCCGCTGCCGACCGCACGGGTGCGTGCCGAGGAACCGTCCCCCGGCCAGGTGCGGCGCGCGCAGGAGATCCTGGACACCGCCCACCGCCCGGTACTGCTGGCCGGGCACGGCGCCGCCCGCGACGACGCCGCCGCGGCCCTACTGGCACTGGCCGAAGCCTGGCAGGTGCCGGTGGCCACCACATTCCACGGCAAGGGTGTGTTCCCCGACGACCACGAGCTCGCTCTGGGCGCCATCGGGTTCATGCGCGAGGACTACGTCAACTTCGAGTTCGCCGAATCCGATGTGATCGTCGCCATCGGCTACGAGCTACAGGAGTTCGACCCCGTCAAGATCAATCCCATGGCGGACAAACAGATCATCCACGTGCACCGCTTCGCTGCCGAGGTCGACGTGCACTACCCGGTGGCCGTCGGCATCGAGGGCGACATCTCCCGGTCCCTCGACGCCCTGCGCGCCGCGGTCACCCGCCCGGCCGCCGTCGGACCCGGCACGGCGAAGATCCGCTCCCTGCTCACCGACGAGCTACAGCGCGGTGCGGCCGACGACCGGTTCCCGCTCAGCCCGCAGCGCATCGTCGTGGACACGCGGGCGGCACTGGGCCGCGACGACATCGTGCTGGCCGACACCGGTGCGGTGAAGATGTGGATGGCCCGGCTCTACCCGACCTACGCGGCGAACACGTGCCTGCTGTCCAACGGCCTGTCCACGATGGGCTTCGCCCTGCCCGGGGCGATCGCGACCGCGCTGGCGAAGCCGGAGGTGCGCACACTGGCCGCGATGGGTGACGGCTCGTTCCTGATGCACAGCCAGGAGATGGAGACGGCGATCCGCGAGCGCGTCCCGCTGACCGTGCTGATCTGGCAGGACGACGCCTACGGGCTCATCGAGTGGAAGATGGACCTGGAACTGGGCCGACACTCCTCGGTGCGCTTCGCCAACCCCGACTTCGTGGCCTACGCGGAAAGCTTCGGGGCCGCGGGCTACCGGATCGGCGCCGCCGACGAGCTGCTGCCGACGCTGCGCACGGCGCTCGCCGACGACGGGGTATCGGTGATCGCCTGCCCCGTCGACTACTCCGAGAACATCAGCCTCACCACGCGCCTGGGTGAGCTGACCGGCCCGTTCTGAGGTAGGAGAAACCATGAAGTTCGGGATCGCCACGTTCATCACCGATGAAGGAATCCGGCCGGCCGCGCTGGGCCGTGCGCTGGAGGAGCGCGGGTTCAGCTCGCTGTTCCTCGCGGAGCACTCGCACATCCCGGTCAGCCGCGACTCGCCCTACCCGGGCGGCGGCGAGCTGCCGCGGATCTACTACCGCACGCTCGACCCGTTCGTCGCGCTGGCGGCGGTGGCCGGGGCAACGTCGCGGCTGACCCTCGGTACCGGCATCGTGCTGCTCCCCCAGCGCGACGTCATCCACACCGCGAAGCAGGTGGCGAGTCTCGATCTCGTGTCCGACGGCCGGGTCGCGTTCGGCGTCGGGGCCGGGTGGAACCGCGAGGAGATGCGCAACCACGGCGTCGATCCGGCCACCCGCGGGAAGCGGA
>JBKJPD010000567.1:0-10040 GCA_046595345.1 Pseudonocardia sp. | reverse complement strand
GAGCGACGGGCGGGGTGACTCGACGGGCGGGGTGACTCGACGGGCGGGGTGACTCGACGGGCGGGGTGAAGCGACGGGCCGTGAGGCCCAGGTCAGCTTCGACAGAGCTCGTCGAAGGCGTGGCCACGCCGGGACGGCCAGAAGCGCTCGAGTTCGGTGATGAGGAAGGTGCTCATCGACGCGTCGACGCCACGCCGGGAACCGGCGGGCAGGTGCGCTGTCGGGGACACTCCACCATCGTGGGTGGTGTCCCGGCGAAGGACAACCCGGTGTCCGCGGTACGGGAAGCTGCGCAAATGTACGGACCTCACGGATCGGCTCGGTCAGCTCGCGGCACGGTGTGCCGAGGGCCCGGCCAGGGTGGCGGCGAACCGGTCGACGATGAGCGCGGCCACCGCAGGATCTGCTCCCATCGGCGCGGCGACCACAGCGCCCGAGGCGTGTCCTGCGGCGGCGATCCGGTCCGGGAGCAGGCCGGGGGCGAGGATCCACTGCGCCACCGCGACCCGGCGGGCGCCGCCCGCGCGTAGCGCCGAGATCGCCTCGGGCACGGTGGGGCCGGCTGCCGTGGCGAAGGCCGCGAGGGCGCCACTCCAGCCGAAGCGCCGGTCCCACCCGTCCGCGACCTGCTCGACCGCCGAGTTCGCCGGGGCGTGCGAGGAGCCGATCGCGGCGAGCACGACGCCGAGCCCGGGATGGTCGAGCGGGCCGGCGACCGCGGTGAGCCGGCCCAACGCAGCTGATTCCAGCCGGGGATCGCCGCCGAGGACCGGCGCCACCGTGATGTCGAGATGCGGATGGCGCCGCGCCGCCCGTGCCACCTCACCGGGCACGTCGACCCGGGCGTGGAAGGCGTGCCCGAGCAGCAGCGGCACCACCACCGCGCGGTGGTGACCGTCGGCCGCCACCGCGCTGAGCGAGTCCGGGAGCGAGGGCGCCGAGAGGCCGAGGAAGCTCAACCGCACGTCGAGGTCGGGACGCTGCCGACGGACCTCGGCCAGCAGCGCCGCGACGGTGGCCGCAGAGCGCGGATCCCGGCTGCCGTGAGCGACGGCGACGAGCGCGGCTTCGCACGCGAACCCCGGCTCGCGCGCACGCAGACCCCGACTCGCGGGGGGATTGGCGCGCATCGCGGGTCAGGGGGTGAGCACGAGTGGGGTGCCGACCAGCCCGGCGGCGAGGGTGTTGCCGGTGGACGGGTCGATGAGCAGGAAGCTGCCGGTGGCGCGGTCGTCGGCGTAGTCGTCCACCGGGAGGGGATCGGCGGTGCGCAGCGACACCAGTGCGATGTCGTTGACCACCAACCGGTCCGGTGCATCCACATAGGACACGGCGTCGGTGTCGAGCCGCCTGCCGAGCGCCCCGACGATCACCTGCGTGGTGCGGGTGCCGTGTTTGAGCAGCAGCCGGGCGCCCGGGAGAAGAGGCTTGTCCGCGAGCCAGCACAGCGTCGCGTCCAGCTCGTTCGTCACTCGTGGCGGAGCCTGTGCCGACGCCAGGACGTCGCCGCGGGAGATGTCGATGTCGTCGGCCACCAGTATCGTGACGCTTCGCCCGGCGCCCGCGGATTCCAGCGGCCCGTCGGCGGTCTCCACCGACGCCACGGTGGTGCGTGCGCCGCCGGGGAGGATCACGAGCTCGTCGCCGGGACGGACCGTCCCCGCGGCGACCTGGCCCGCGTAGCCGCGGTAGTCGCTGCGCGGTGGGCGGATCACGTACTGCACCGGCATCCGGAACGGCGCGGATGCCTCCGGCGGGGTGACGGGTACCGACTCCAGGTGTCCGAGCAGGGTCGGGCCCTCGTACCAGGGCGTGTGCTCCGAGCGGTCGACGACGTTGTCGCCCACCAGCGCGGAGACCGGGATCGTCACCACCATGTCGTCGGCGAAGCCCAGCGCGCGGGCGAGGCCGGCGAACTCCTTGCCGATCGCGGCGAGCACGGCCTCGTCGTAGCCGACCAGGTCGATCTTGTTGATGGCGAGCACGAGCCGCGGCACCCGCAGCAGGGCGAGTACGGCGGCGTGCCTGCGGGTCTGCTCGACGACGCCGTGGCGGGCGTCCACGAGCAGCACGGCGAGCTCCGCGGTGGAGGCGCCCGTCACCGTGTTGCGGGTGTACTGGACGTGGCCGGGGGTGTCGGCGAGCACGAACTCGCGCGTCGGCGTGGAGAAGTACCGCTAGGCGACGTCGATGGTGATGCCCTGTTCGCGCTCGGCGCGCAGGCCGTCCACGAGCAGCGACAGATCCGGGGTGGACAAACCCTTGTCGACCGAGGCGCGCAGCACGGCTTCGATCTGGTCGGCGAGCACCGACTTGGTGTCATAGAGCAGGCGCCCGACCAGCGTCGACTTGCCGTCGTCGACGGAGCCCGCGGTGGCGAACCTCAGAAGGTCCTTGATGATCTCCGGCATCAGAAATAGCCCTCGCGCTTCCGGTCTTCCATGGCAGCCTCGGACATCCGGTCATCCGCGCGGGTGGCCCCACGCTCGGTGAGCCGGGACGCCGTGACCTCGGCGATGATCTCGTCGAGCGTGGTGGAGGTGGACTCGACGGCGCCGGTGCACGACCCGTCGCCGACGGTCCGGTAGCGGACCGTCTTCTCCTCGAGCACCTCGGCGCCGCGTGGGCCACCCCACGGACCCTCGGCGAGCCACATCCCGTCGCGCTTGAACACCTCGCGCTGATGGGAGTAGTAGATCGAGGGGAGCTCGATGTTCTCGCGCTGGATGTAGCGCCAGACGTCCAGCTCGGTCCAGTTGGAGATCGGGAACACGCGGACGTGCTCGCCGGGGGCGTGGCGGCCGTTGTAGAGGTTCCACAGCTCCGGGCGCTGGCTGCGGGGATCCCAGCGGCCGAACGCGTCGCGCAGGGAGATGATCCGTTCCTTGGCCCGGGAGCGCTCCTCGTCGCGGCGCCCGCCGCCGAACACCGCGTCGAACCTGCCCAGGGCGATCGAGTCGAGCAACGGGACGGTCTGCAGCGGGTTGCGGGTGCCGTCGGGGCGCTCGGTCAGGCGGCCGTCGTCGATCCAGTCCTGGACGTGCGCGACCTCCAGCCGCAGGCCGAGGCGCTCCACGATCCGGTCGCGGAACTCGATGACCTCGGCGTAGTTGTGCCCCGTGTCGACGTGCAGCAGCGGGAACGGCACCGGCGCGGGGGCGAACGCCTTGACTGCGAGGTGCACCAGGAGCGTGGAGTCCTTGCCCCCGGAGAACAGGATCACCGGGCGGTCGAACTCCCCTGCGACCTCGCGGAAGATGTGGACGGCCTCCGACTCGAGCGAGTCGAGGGCGTCCAGCGTCGGTGCGCTCACTGATGGAGCCCGCACTCGGTCTTGCCCGTGCCTGCCCAGCGGCCCGAGCGCGGGTCGGTACCGGGGGCGGGCTTCGCGGTGCAGGGGGCGCAGCCGATGCTCGGGTAGCCCTGGGACACCAGTGGGTTCACCAGTACGGCGTGTTCGGTGATGTATGCGTCCATGTCCTCGTCGCTCCATGCCGCGATCGGGTTGATCTTCACCAGCCCGAACCTGTCGTCGAACGTGATCAGCGGCGTATTCGCCCTGGTCGGGGCTTCGACCCGGCGGACCCCTGTGACCCAGGCGTCGTAGCCGGCGAGGGTGCTCTGCAGCGGCGCGACCTTACGTAGCGCACAGCACCGGTCGGGGTCGGTCCCGAACAGGTCCTTGCCCAGCAGCGAGTCCTGCTCGGCGACGGTGTGCTCGGCGACCGCGTCGACGATCCGCACGTCGTACGTGTGCTGCACGGCGTCGCGGGTGCCGATCGTCTCGGCGAAGTGGTAGCCGGTCTGCAGGAACAGGACGTCCACGCCGGGCGCGGCTCTCGCCGCGAGGTCCACGAGGACGGCGTCCTGCATGTTCGACGCGACGATCAACGAGCCCGTGAACGTCGTCGCGGCCCAGGCGAGCAGTTGCTGCGCCGTCGCGTCCGGGCCGAGGTCGACGGCTGCGCCCTCGGCGACTGCGCGCAGATCCATTGCACGCCGATCCATCTCGGTTGCGACTCTCATCTCTGCACCGTCTCCGGGACTCCGATACCGACGAGCTTGAGGGAGAACGTGCGCAGACAGTCCGCGCAATACCACGCCCCGGGGGACGCGTCCGCCGGGCGCAGGTCCTCATCGCCGCAGTACGGGCAGTAGAACGGAACCGCTCGCTCACTCATCTGAGGTCGGCTTCCTCGGCCCGCAGCACCCACTGCGCGAACCGCTCACCGTCTGTGCGCTGCTCGGTGAACCGGCGAACGATCCGGTCGACGTAGTCGCCCAGCTCCGCGCTGGTGACCTTGAGGCCACGCAGCTTGCGTCCGAACCCGGAGTCGAGCCCGAGCCCGCCGCCGAGGTGTACCTGGAAACCCTCCACCTGGTTGCCCTCGGCGTCGGTGACGATCTGGCCCTTGAGCCCGATGTCAGCCACCTGCGTGCGCGCGCAGGAGTTCGGGCAGCCATTGAGGTGGATGGAGATCGGCACCTCGGGATGGATGTCGGAGAGACGCTTCTCCAGCTCCTCGACCAGGCGGATCGCCCGTTCCTTCGTCTCGACGATCGCGAGTTTGCAGAACTCGATGCCGGTACACGCCATCGTGGCGCGGCGCCACGGCGACGGCTCGGCCTGCAGACCCAGCAGGTTCAGGTCGGTCTTGAGAGCGTCAAGCCTGCTGTCGGCGACGTCGAGCACGACGACCTTCTGCTGCGCGGTGAGCCGCACCCGCGTCGAGCCGGCCTTCTCCACGGCATCGGCCAAGGCCACGAGGATGGTGCCCGACACCCGCCCGGATGCCGGCGCGGCGCCCACGTAGTTGCGGCCGTCGGTCTGTTTGTGGACGCCCACGTGGTCGATCGGGCTCTCCGGCGTGGGGGGCGCGGGGCCGTCGACGAGCTTGCGGCCCAGGTATTCGTCCTCCAGCACCCGGCGGAACTCCGCGATGCCCCAGTCGGCCACCAGGAACTTGATGCGGGCCCGGTGGCGCAGCCGGCGGAAACCGTAGTCGCGGAACACCGAGATGATCCCGGCCCACACGTCGGGCACCTCGTCGAGCGGCACCCACGCGCCGAGCCGCTGCGCGATCTTCGGGTTGGTCGAGAGCCCACCGCCGACCCACACGTCGAAGCCGGGGCCGTGTTCGGGGTGCTCGGACCCGATGAACGACACGTCGTTGATCTCGTGGGCGATGTCCTGTTGCCAGGAGATCGCGGACTTGAACTTGCGCGGCAGATTGGAGAACTCGGGGTTGCCGACGTAGCGCTCGACGATCGCGGCTATCGCCGGGCTCGGGTCGATCTTCTCGTCGCACGAGACTCCGGCGACGGGGGAGCCCAGGACGACCCGTGGGGTGTCGCCGCAGGCCTCGGTGGTGACCATGCCGAGGCCTTCGAGCTTCGCCCAGATCGCGGGCATGTCGACGATGTCGATCCAGTGGTACTGGATGTTCTGCCGGTCGGTGATGTCGGCGGTGTCCCGCGCGTAGGTCTGCGAGATCTCACCCAGCGCGCGCAGCTGCTCGCTGGTGAGCGCGCCGCCGTCGAGACGGACGCGGAGCATGAAGTAGGAGTCGTCGAGCTCCTCGGGCATCAGCGTCGCGGTGCGCCCGCCGTCGATGCCGGGGCGGCGCTGCGTGTAGAGGCCCCACCAGCGCATCCGGCCGCGCAGGTCGGCGGGATCGATCGAGTCGAAGCCGCCCTCGGCGTAGACGGTCTCGATCCGCGAGCGGACGTTGAGCCCGTCGTCGTCGCGCTTGGTGCGCTCGTTGGGGTTCAGCGGCTCTCGGTGGCCGAGCTTCCACTGGCCTTCACCGCGAGCGCGTTTGACAGGTGTGCTGATGGGGGGCAAGACGGTGCCTCCGGGTCGCGGCACAGGTCTGCCGCGGCGCGGCAGAACCCGGCGCCGGGTGGTGGTGGAACGGGCGGCGCGAGGTCTAGCGCTGCTGACAGAGCGCGCTGCTCACCCGGTGCAGGTCGACGTGGCGACGGGCCACGAGGCGCAGGGTCAACGCCGGAGAGGACGCCCGGGACCCGCTTGAGGGGTCGGGCATCGGCGCGAACATGGCGACAGCGTGCCACTTATCCGGGCGGCGATCCATCGATGTCCCGATGCTGGGAGCTGAGTCACACGGATTCTCCGAAACGGCCACGCGCGCCGGGACCTCGGCAGTAGCGTCCGCCGGGTGCAGCCGAATGTATTCGATCTTCGTGCGTTCAACCTCCCCTCCTACCTCGTCAGCCTCGTGACCATCTCGCTGCTCGCGGCGGCGGCGCTCTACGCGGCCGCGAGCGGGCAGGTGTCCGAAGGATCGCGAACGACCATGTGGGTGCTGGGGGGCGTGTTCGCGGTGTTCGCCGTTGTCGGAATCATGCAGCTGCCCCGAATGCGACGTCCGCGACGGCTGGTGATCGACCACGACGGCATCCGGCTGGAGGGGGGCGGTCGCGCATTCGACTTCCGCGTCGCCTGGACCGAGCTCACAGGAGTCGGACTGCTCGTGGACGACCGGCACCGCTTTCGGCCGCACCGCCACCTAATCCCCAGGTCACTGATTTCCATCAGCGTCATGCTCGAGATGGTTCCTGCCGACGAGGCCGCCCAACAGCGACACCCCGAGCTGAGCCGCGCGTGGTTGCTGGGCGGGCGGCGGACGTGGCGGGTGTGGTTGACCACCGGACCGGGTGACCCGCTGTCCGTCGGGCATGCGCTGCAGCGCCACCGCCCCGACCTGTGGCGCGGGCAACGGTCGGGGTCGATTGTGTTCGGCTGATCCCTGGCACACTGGGGTCTCGTGCCGCCCTTCGGGATCTATGTCCATGTGCCGTTCTGCGCGGCGCGCTGCGGGTACTGCGATTTCAACACCTACACACCCTCGGAGCTCGCCGGATCCGGTGCCTCGCCCGACGGCTGGCTCGACGCCGTGCGCCTCGAACTCGCACTCGCCGCCCGCACCGTCGGGTCGCGGGCGGTCGACACGGTGTTCGTGGGTGGAGGCACGCCGTCGCTGCTCGGGGCGCAGCGGCTGGGCCTCGTCCTGGATGCCGTCCGGGAGACCTTCGGGCTGGTGCCCGGCGCCGAGGTGACCACCGAGTCCAACCCCGAGTCGACCTCGCCGGAGTTCTTCGCCGGGCTGGTGGACGCCGGGTTCACGCGGGTGTCGCTGGGCATGCAGTCCGCCGCGCAGCACGTGCTGGCGGTGCTGGACCGTCGCCACACCCCCGGCCGCGCCGTCGCCGCCGCGCGGGAGGCCAGGGCCGCCGGGCTCGGGCACGTCAACCTGGACCTCATCTACGCCACCCCCGGCGAGACCGACGACGACCTGGGGGCCTCCCTCGACGCTGTGCTCGACGCCGGAGTGGACCACGTGTCGGCGTACGCACTGATCGTCGAGGACGGCACGGCGCTGGCGCGGAAGGTGGCGCGGGGCGAGCTGCCCGCACCCGACGACGACGTCGCCGCGGTGCGCTACGAAATGATCGACGACCGGCTCTCCGCCGCCGGTCTGGGTTGGTACGAGGTGTCCAACTGGGCGTCATCGGCTGAGGCGGCCTGCCGGCACAACCTGGGCTACTGGCTCGACGGCGACTGGTGGGGAGTGGGCCCCGGCGCCCACTCGCACCTTGCCGGTGCCCGGTGGTGGAACGTCAAGCACCCCGCGCGGTACGCCACGTTGCTGGAGTCGGGGGAGTCGCCCGAGGCCGGCCGTGAGGTGTTGACGGCGGCCGAGCGGCACACCGAGAGCGTGATGCTGCGGCTGCGGCTGGCCGAGGGGCTTCCCCTGGACCTGCTCGACGCCGTGGGTCGCTCCGCCGCCTGCCGGGCCGCGGCCGACGGCCTGCTCGTGCTGGACGGCGACCGGGCGGTCCTCACCCGTCACGGCCGCCTGCTCGCCGACCGGGTGGTCCACACCCTCCTGGCCGGAGCACCGGCGTGATCCCCGCCCCGCACACCACCCGCGGGTCGGTTCGGACCGGGGTGCGAGCCACCACCGATCGGCAGGCCGACGGGACGCACCCGGCCGGCCCGCGACGCGCGACCCGGCTGCCGCCGCGTACCGACCCGCGGGGGGTGTGGTGAGCCCGCGGCGGCGGGTGTTGCTCGGCCTGCTCGCCGCGCTGGTCGCCGTGGCACTGGCGGTGGTCGGGATCGGGGCGATCCTGAACCGTGGACCGGACGTCGATCCCGCGTCACGGCCCGCGCAGGACGCGCTCGGCACGGTACTGCTGGTTCCCGGCTACGGGGGCTCCCTCGCGAGCCTGGCGTCCCTTGCCGCGCGGATCGAGGCCACCGGCCGTCGCACCGAGGTGCTGTCCCTGGTGGGGGACGGGACAGGGGACCTGTCCGCCCAGGTCCGGCTGCTCAACGACGCCGTGGACGGCGCATTGGCCGCCGGGGCGCCCTCGGTGGATGTGATCGGCTATTCGGCGGGCGGTGTGGTCGCCGCGCTGTGGGTGGCCCGCGACGGCGGCGCCGCGAAGGCCCGCCGCGTGATCACCCTCGGATCACCCCTGAGCGGCACCACCCTCGCCGCGGCCGGTCTCGCCGCCGCCCCGGACGCCTGCCCGGTGGCCTGTCGGCAACTGGCGCCCGGCAGCGCGATACTCGCGGAACTGACCCGGGCCCGGGTGGGTGCTGCGTTGCCGTGGCTCTCGATCTGGACCACCGACGACGAGACCGTCACCCCGCCGGAGAGTGCCCGGCTCGGCGGGGCCGTCAATGTGCCCGTCCAGTCGCTCTGTCCCGGTGCGCGGGTGGGCCACTCGGGGCTGCCCGTCGACCCCGTGGTCACCGGCCTGGTGCTGCGGGCGCTGTCGGCGGGCCCGCTGTCCGCGGGCGGGGAGTGCGCGGTGCTTCGGGCGGCAGGCTCCTAGAAGCCGTGGGTGTCGGCTCAGCTGGTGATGTCCTTCGTCGCGAAGTTGGCCCAGGCGGCGCCGAAGGCGACAGCCACGTACGCCAACTGGACCGCTGCGCCCTCCCGGAGGGCGGTCCACTGGATCGGCTCGCGGAACAGGTCGATCCAGGCCAGCCAGTGCGTCGTCGGCAGGTAGAAGTGGATCGCCGACGCGGCGTCCAGCGGTAGCAGTGCCGCGCTCGTGACCACCGTGGCGAGCACGCCCAGTGCCGCTGCCAGCGGGGAGTCCGTCAGCGTGGAGAAGAACAGCCCGATCGCGCCGATCGCGAGCATGCACAGCGCGAGGTAGCCGACGGTGGTCGCGGTGCGGGCGAACAGGTCGGCCGGGGTGAGCACCGCACCGGACAGTGACGTGATCCCGCCCGCCCCGCCCAGCGCCGCGTCCGCGCCGAACCCGAACGCGGCGACGCCCACGATGTAGCTGGTCAGCGTCACGAACAGCACCGCGAGCAGCACGTACGCCCCCACTGCCACGAGCTTCGCGACGAGCAGCCGCAGCCGCCCCACCGGGCGCACCACCAGGTAGCGCAGCGTCCCGGTGCTCGCCTCACCCGCCACCGAGTCGCCGGACACGATCGCCACGGTGATCGGCAGGAACACCGGCAACACCAGGGCCAGCGCCGCGGCGGGGAACAGCTGCCCGTTGCCGACGACGGCGGACAGGAACGCCGGGCCCTGCCCGGGGGCCGGCGCGAGGTCCGTGGACGCCAACAGCACCGCCACCAGCGCGGGCAACGCGCAGAGCAGCGCCCAGCACAGCCACACCCGCCGCTTGCGCAGCATCAGCCGCAGCTCCACCCCGATCACGGGTGATCCACCCGGTCCGAGCCCGATCCCGTCAGTTCCAGCACCACCTGCTCCAGGCTCCGCCGCTGCGCGGCCAGTTCGGTGACACGGATGCCGGCGGCCACGAGCCGGGCGTTGAGGGCGCCGGGATCCGCCGAGCGCACGGTCAGGGCGTCGCCGTCGCGGTGGACCACCTGCCCGTCGAGCAGCCCGACGACCGCGGCCGGGTCCGGCGTGCGGACGAGCACGTGCCCGGTCGGGGCGCGCAGCACGTCGAGGTCCTCGGTGAGCACCAGCCGCCCCGCGTCCATGACGCCGATGCGGGTGCACAGCGCCTCGACCTCG
>JBKJPD010000101.1:0-2580 GCA_046595345.1 Pseudonocardia sp. | reverse complement strand
GTCAGGTGAAGCTGATTGCCGAGCCCTGGGACATCGGCGAGGGGGGCTACCAGGTCGGCAACTTCCCGCCGCTGTGGACCGAGTGGAACGGCAAGTACCGCGACACCGTGCGCGATTTCTGGCGTGGCGAGGACGGCACGCTCGGCGAGTTCGCCGCGCGGCTCACCGGTAGCTCCGACCTGTACCAGGACGACGGTCGCCGCCCGCACGCATCGATCAACTTCGTCACGTGTCACGACGGCTTCACCCTGGCCGATCTGGTCTCCTACAACGACAAGCACAACGAGGACAACGGCGAGGACAACAACGACGGCGAGAGCCACAACCGCTCCTGGAACTGCGGCGTCGAGGGCCCCACCGACGATGCCACGGTGCTGGACCTGCGAGCGCGCCAGCAGCGCAACATCATCGCCACCCTGATGATCAGCCAGGGCGTCCCGATGCTGCTGCACGGCGACGAACTGGGCCGCACGCAGGGCGGCAACAACAACGTGTACTGCCAGGACGGCGAGATCGCCTGGGTCGACTGGTCGCTCGGCGGGAAGAACGCCTCGCTGATCGGGTTCACGGCCGGGGTGGTGGCGCTTCGCCACGCCCACCCCGTGTTCCGCAGACGCCGCTTCTTCGTCGGCAAACCGATCGGGCGCCGCCGTCCCGACGCACTGTCCGACATCGCGTGGTTCACCCCCACGGGTGAGGAGATGACCGAGCAGGACTGGGACTCGGGCTTCGGCAAGTGCGTCACGGTCTTCCTCAACGGCGACGCCATCGCCGACGTCGACTCCCGCGGCGACCGCGTCACCGACGACTCGTTCCTGGTCTGCCTCAACGCCCACTTCGAGGACATCGACGTCACGCTGCCCGGGTCCGAGTACGGCTCGCGCTGGGCGATCGTCGTCGACACCGCGGCGGGTGAGGTGACCACGCTGACCACCGCCCCGGGTGCGGTGCCCGCCGATCCCCCGACCCTCACGGCCGGGGTCGTGCACACCGTGCCGGCCCGCTCACTGGTCGTGCTGCAGCGCACGGAGATGTGACCGGGACGTGAGTAGGTTCCCCAGCTCCACGTACCGCCTGCAGTTCTCGAAGGACACCACCTTCGCCGACGCCCTGGAGCTGCTCGGATATCTCGACGCGCTCGGCGCCGGGGCGCTCTACGCGTCACCGCTGCTGGAGTCCGGTGCCGGGTCCGACCACGGCTACGACGTGGTCGACCCCACCCGGGTCTCCGGCGAGCGCGGCGGCGAGGACGGGCGCCGGGCGCTGGTCTCCGCGGTTCGCTCGCGCGGGATGGGATTGGTTCTCGACATCGTGCCCAACCACGTCGGCGTCGGGGTGCCGAAATCCAATCCGTGGTGGTGGGACGTGCTGCGGCGCGGCCGCGCCTCGCCGTTCGCCGGACACTTCGACATCGACTGGGTAGCCGGGCCCCTCCTCCTGCCGATCCTCGACGCTGACGAGGAGAAGGCCCTCTCGGAGCTCACGCTCTCACCGGACCGCACCGAGCTGCGCTACGTCGGGCACGTGTTCCCGGTCGCCCCCGGTTCAGGATCCATAGGGTCGCCTCAGGCCGTGCACGGACGCCAGCACTACCGGCTCGTGTCGTGGAAGCGCGGCGCCGCGGAGCTGAGCTACCGACGGTTCTTCGACGTGTCCACGCTCGCGGCCGTGCGCGTCGAGCGCCCGGAGACCTTCGAGGCCACCCACCGCGAGGTATTGGCCTGGGTCGCGGCAGGTGACGTCGACGGGATCCGCGTCGACCACCCCGACGGCCTGTCCGACCCGGGTGCCTACCTGCGGCGCCTGCGCACGGCGATCGGACCGGACCGGTGGCTGCTGGTGGAGAAGATCCTCGGCGTCGGCGAGGAGATCCCGACGTCGTGGCCGGTGGACGGCACGTCGGGATACGAGGCGTTGCGCGAGATCGGGGGTGTATTCGTCGATCCGGACGGGGCCGGGCTGCTCACCCAGTTCGCCGCCGAGCACACCGGGGCCAAGCAGTCCCTGCATGCGGCGGAGCACGCAGGCCGCCGGGAGGTGGCGAACACGATCCTGGCGGCGGAGGTGCATCGCATTGCGGCGCTGGTGCCGGAACCCGCGCAGCCGAATCAATATGGCATGACTCCGGTTGCGCCGGAACAAGGCCACCGTGCCGGGCATCCCGACCGGGTGCGCAACGCCGTCGCCGAGCTGTTGTGCGGGTTTCCGGTGTACCGCAGCTATCTGCCCGAGGGACGCGCCGCGCTCGACACCGCGGTGTCCGTGGCCCGCATCCATCGACCCGACCTCGCCGACGTGCTCGCCACCATCCACGCCACGATGCTCGAAAACCCCCACGGTGAGCTCGCCACCCGCGTGCAGCAGACCTCGGGCATGGTGATGGCGAAGGGCGTGGAGGACACCACCTTCTACCGCTGGAACCGGTTCGTCGCGCTCAACGAGGTGGGCGGCGACCCGTCGCGCTTCGGGGTCTCACCCGCGGAGTTCCACGCCGCACAGACCGTCCGGGAAGCGTCCTGGCCTGCCACGATGACCACCCTGTCCACGCACGACACGAAGCGCTCGGAGGACGTCCGCGCG